>WJMK01000006.1 GCA_014727975.1 Microcaldota archaeon
TTCCCAGCTTGGATACAAATACGGAAGGAAGGTTCGGGACGGCCAGAAATGGAAATTCGGCTCCCTGGAGCTGGAGGCAATCCATACTCCCGGCCACACTCCGGGACACATGAGCTACCTGCTCCGTGATTATGAGGGCAACCCCTGGATGGTTTTTACAGGGGATGCGCTCTTTTCAGGAGACATAGGGAGAACAGACCTTCTCGGGAAAAAGGAGATGAAGAAGATGGCCAGGCTGCTCTTCCGCAGCATCTTTGAAAAGCTCCTTCCGCTGGGTGATGAGGTAATAGTGTGCCCGGCACATGGTGCCGGCTCAGTATGCGGAGGTTCCATCTCCGAGCGGAACTGGACCACCATAGGAATTGAAAGGAAGCACAATCCCAAGCTAGCTTCAGATAATGAAGATGATTTCATTGCCTCTGCAGCCAGGATGCTGGAGCGCCCCCCTTACTTCAGGCAGATGGAAAAGCTGAACCTGAACCCTCCTCTGCTTCCGGAAACAGCTGTACCGCCTCTAAAGCCTGCAGAGTTCTCAAAAAGCATGAAGGGCGCTGTAGTTCTGGATACCCGAAGCGAGGTTTCCTTTGGAGGGGCCCATGTTCCCGGCTCCCTTTCTATATGGAAAGGAGGCCTTCCTGCGTTTGCAGGCTGGTTCCTTCCCTACAAAAAACCCATTCTCCTTGTAGGAGATGGAGAATACCCGGGGAAGGAAATCCGTGAACTAGCGCGCCTTGGCTACGAAAACATCCGGGGATACCTTTTCCGCGGAATGCTTTCCTGGCACATGTCCGGCAGGAAAAGTTCATCCATAGGGACAATCCCTGTGCAGAACTTCTGCAAGGCCCTGGATTCCAAATCCAGATTCCACATACTGGATGTGCGGAGCGATGATGAGCTGGAGCGCGAGGGGACCATAAAAGGGGCCCAGCACATCCACATCACCCAGTTGCCCGGGATGGCTGGCAAGGTCCCCAGGAAGAAGGCTATCCGCATATTCTGCGGCAGCGGCCTGCGCTCTATGATTGCCGCTTCCCTGCTCAGGAAGGAAGGCTATGATGACCTTGGGGTGATACTGGGAGGCACATCTGCCTGGAATTCATCTTCCTGCCCCCTGGTAGCACCTTAAGCACATGCCTGCCGGCCACAGACGGTTCTTCGTTCCTGCAGGCAATTCTTTTTAATTTTTGTCTAAGATTGAACTCCATGAGAAAATTCATGATGTTTGCACTGGTTTTTTCAGGCTTGCTCCTTTCCGGATGCATGTTTGGGGACCCCACAATGAAGGAGGTTGGGACTGGTGGGCTGCAATTCAAGGCGGATACCACCGAGGAACTCAAGATAATTGTGGCAGACCAGTGCCGCATAATCTGCCCTAATATGGAGTATGAATACGTGAAAACGAAATACACTGTTTATGAAGAGGATGGGATGTATGTTGCTCGGGATCCCAAGTGCATCTGCCATGACCCCAACTACGGAAGCGTTATGGACAAGCCTTGAATATGTTCGTTTCCTTAGAGAATTAGTTACGCCCCGGGGAGGGCTCGAACCTCCGGCATCCTGCTTAACAGGCAGGCGCTCTACCAACTGAGCTACCGAGGCAAAAAAGGGGCGTAGCATTTTCTTACATGGAAACTATATTTAAACTTAACCTTCAAGGCAGTCCTGGCTCTTTCCCTGCCCCCTATTCCTTCTTGAAGATTGCAAACTTGTCTGCAACGCTCTTCATTATGTCCAGCATGTCTCCTGCCCTTCCAAGGACAGTGTCTTCATCATCATCGTCCCCATCCCCTCCATACCTCTGGTACAGTTCATAAAGAAGTTCCTGCACCCCCGCTTTTGTGTATCCCTGTTCATGCCACTCTGAAATGAACTTCTTTGTTTTTGCTTTCCCCATGAAACTTTTGAATGAGCCTGATGTTTCAGCCTTTTTTGGCTTTAGTTCTTCCTCTTCACCTTCTGTTTTGCTGTAAATAGGCATGCACTAACCTCTAATTTAAATCTATAAAAACCTATCTTTTGTACCCGATCTTCCTGAGGAACTCCCTTCTCTCCCCTTTATCCTCTTCCCCTTCCACTCCCAGCGGCTTAAGCCCGTCCAGGACCCCCATTATTCCCCGCTGCTCCCCTTCCTTTGCAATCACAACCTTGAGCGGGTTTGCAGTAGCCGCATAAAGAGTAGTTACTTCGCTCACTCCCTGTATCCTGTTCACAACGTTAATCGGGAACCCCTCCTGCAGGAATACCAGGAAGCAGTGCCCGGCCCCTACCTTAAGCGCTTCTTTTTCCGCATGCTTTACAAGCTCAGGGTCGTTCCCGTCGCTCCTTACCAGCCTTTTCATGGAAGCCTCGCAGAAAGCAAGCCCGAATTTAATGGACATCCCGCTTTCCGCAATCGTCTCATACAAATCCTCTACTGTTTTTATGAAATGGCTCTGCCCCAGTACCACATTTGTCCCTTCCGGGATTTCCACATCAACCAATTCAAATTCAACCATAATCTCACCTAAGCATCCATCTAAATCCCCAGTTTCCTCAGGATTTTCCTTGTTTTTACTTCTTTTGGGTCTATCTTGCTTTTAAGCCTCACAACTTTTGTCCCCTTTGGCTTCAGGAATGCCTTCTGGTCATACCCATACACAATCAGATCAGGCCCCACCCTCTCAAAGGTTTCCTCCATGTTCTCCCCCCCAAGAATTGCAAGATCAACCGGCTTCAGGGCCTGCACAAGCACCCTCCTGTGCTCCTGCCCATGCAGAGGCTTCCTCTTTTTCTTCTTTATGTGCTTGTCCTGCGCCACAACAACCACAAGCACATCTGCCTTCTCCTTTGCTTCCGTAAGGGTGTGTATATGTCCTATGTGCACGATATCGAACACTCCTCCTGTCATTGCCACACTGAATTTTTTCCTGTGCATTTCCCTCAAGTAATATTTACCTGCCCTTTTTTCCAGTAGGTACCTCTCAAGATTGCTCAGCTTATGGTATTCTTTTGTGGCAATCCCTCCCCCCTCCACTTCCTTCAGGTAAAGACGGATTGCCACCTCCTTTACACCCATGCTCCCAAAATATCAAAGAAGCGTTTTAAACCTTCTTTCCGTACCCCTCTAATGAATTCAAAGGCAATTCTCTTTGCATTGCTACTTTTCTCGGCAGCTTTTTCTTTCACAATAGAAAGCTATTATACTGATGCCGAGGTCCAGCCCAACGGTGACCTCCGAGTCAAGGAAACCATCACATTCAACCTGGAGGAGGTTTACAATGAGGGCTACCGTTCCATCCGCCCTGCGGATTATGGCTCCCTTTCCAACCTGGTTGTCCATTCAGTAACTGTAAATGGCCAGCCAGTAAACCATTACTCCCAGGAGTATGACGGAAAAGCAGAAATTGTGTGGACCGAAACATTTGCAGGTGAGAATAGGGTTGAGCTGGACTATGCCCTAAAAAACCGTGTAGAGATCTGGGATGATTATGCAAAGGTATGCTTTGAGCACTATGGGGCAAACTGGGCAGTCCCTGCAAAAACCTTCCGCTCCACCACGGCTATGCCTGAAGCCTCCCGTGGCAAGACCATGCATTTTGAAGTGTATTCCAGCAAGAAGGGAGAGGCATACATAGAAGACCTGTCTGTGGTAATTGAAATGGACAATGTCCCGTCCGGCAACTACATAGGCGGATGCTACTTATTCGCAAAGGATGCTGTAAACACTACAAATGCAGTTGATGGCTCCGCATTTGCAATACTCAGGGAAGAGCGGGAAATCTATGGCTCAGAGTCAATAGTAAGCCCTGCGGATGCCTTCCCATGTGCCCCCTGCATTTGCCCTGTTTTCCTGGTGCTGCTTACAGTCGCAGGGTACATGTATACAAGGCTCCCCCAGTTCCAGAAGCTTCCCGAAAGCATCCTGCCCCCATCAAAGGAGCCCCCCGCAGCTGTTTCCGCAATCCTGCGCAACTTCTACGATGACAAGGAGATACTTGCTTCCACGCTTCTGGGGCTGATAAGCAAGGGAGCAATCGACATAATGGAGCTCGAGAAGAAAGGCTACACCGGCCAGGAGATAAAGCGCGAGCGCACAATTCTTTTCCTGAAGAAAACCATCAAGAAGCTCAAGCCTTATGAAAAAACCCTCATAGACATTATTTTCGATGAGGGAAGGAAGAAAGAAGTGGACCTGGATGCGCTTGCAGAAGATTTCAAGCAGATCAAGAGCAAAGGGGCCGCCAGCAAGACCATAATCCCCAGGAAAATGGACCTGTTCAAAAAGCAGGTAAAAGAAGAAGTAAAGAAGAAAGGGCTTGGCGACTACATCTACAAAGGAAGGAACAAGCAGCAAACTTTTTTCGGGGTATTGGTTTTCTTCATATTCATGGGGGGGTGTTTCTTCCTTGCAATGCTTCCGGAAGCAATTGATTTCATTTTTTACCTCCTTGAAATGCAGGATTACCTTTATGCAGGCACAATTCTGATCAGCGGAATCGGAAGCATTCTTGCTGTTTCAGCTGCAGCATACTTCTTCTTCCAGCCCGAAATCCCCAAAGGCAAGGAAACCGAGTTTGCCCAATGGGATGGGTTCTCCCGTGCAGTAAAGGCAAGCTCACTCAATGAGGAGCCCCCTGCATCCGCATTAATCTGGGGAGAAATCCTTGCATATGCAACCGCTTTGGGCCTTGCAGGCAAGGTGAAAAAGCACCTCTCCGAGCTGGACGACCTGGTTGCGAAGAAGGTGGAAAAGCTGGACAGCGTCCGCACCTCTTCCTATATCTTCTATTCTTCCGCATGGGGAGTCCGGAATCTTTCAAAATACGGCAACAGGAGCGGGAATGTGCGCAGCTCAGGCTTTTCCGGTGGCTCATCCGGGGGCTGGTCTTCCGGGGGCGGCGGCTTCTCTGGCGGAGGTTTTTCCGGGGGCGGCGGCTTCCGCTAGCTTTACCCAAACAACACTATTCCCAGCACAATAAGTATGTATATCACGAAGAATGAGCTGTACATAAGCGTGAGCTTCCTGTCCTCATGCAGGAACGCATATGCAACCAGAGGCAGCGTAAAAAGCAGGAGCAGGGACCAAGTAATGAGGGAAACCCCCTGCGCACTTTCCGTGCTCCATATCTGGTATAATTGAGGCAGCAGGGTAAGCGGATAAAGCACTGCAGTAACCGAAACTATCTTGTCCACCAGCTTGTATTTCTTCTTCCTGCTTGGATAGGGCTCCAGGTCCTTTTTCCCTTCTTGCCTTTTCCTCTGGTGGATATTAATCTCTTCATGCCTCATGCGCTAGCCCACGCAACCAGCCCTTTAAACAGTTTGGATTCACTTCTTCAAAATCATCCAGATAATATCGTGGTACTTCCCATTTCTCTTAACCCATTTAGGGAATTTAGCAAACTCAACAAACCCCATTTTTTCATATAGCTTTCTTGCGCCCTTGTTTGGAGCAGCCACATCCAGCCAGATATTCTTGGGTTTCCACTTCTTTTTTGCCTCAGAAATAGTCTTCTCCATAAGGAATTCCCCAAGACCTGCCCTCCTGAACTCCTTTGAAATCGCTATCCCCAGCTTCACATTGTCCTCTCCCCTTCCAACTCCCCTGGATGCGGCACAGCTCCCCACAACTCTCTTCCCATAAAGCACAGCAAAGTACATCTGCTCCCCTTTCCTTATTCCCGCAAGAGTGCTCTTTTTCCACTCCTTCTGCTCTTTCATGCTGAACTTTTTTGTAAAATTCAGCCAGGCATCCTCCTCAATAATCCCATTGATATAGTCCAAAAGCCATCTTGTAGGAACTTTTGCACTAAGCGGAACAATCTCAACTACGCGCCCATCCTTCAGCTTATGCTTCACGGATAGGCCCTCGTAATAGTCCTTGGGAACGGAATAGTATCCCGGATGTGGTGCAAGCCCAAAGTCCACTTCACGAAGCGCTCAATCCCCATCCCGAATCCGGAGTGCGGAACGCTCCCGTACTTTCTCAGGTCCACATACCAGGCCATCTGCTTGGGGGAAAGCCCAAACGCCTTCATCTTCTTCTCCAATTCAGGAAGCTCCCAAACCCTTTCCGAGCCCCCAATCATTTCCCCATGCCCCTCAGGTGCAAGCATGTCAGCAGCCAAAACAGTTCCGGGCTTCTCCGGGTCATCCCGCATGTAAAATGCCTTTATGTCTGAAGGAAAATTATGAATGAACAGGGGCTTCTCCAGCTCCTTTGTAAGCAAAGCCTCATCCTGCGTCCCAAAGTCATCCCCCTGCTCCATCTTTCCCCCAAGCTCATTCACCTTGTCAACCGCATCCTCATAGTCCATCCGGATAAAAGGAGCCTTTACTTTCTGCAGAATTTTAGGGTCACGCTCAAGTTCTTCAAGAACCTCCACATGCTCTTTTGCAAATTTCTGTATTGCAAACTCAACCATGTCTTCCTGGAGCTTCATGTTCTCTTCCTGGGAATACCAAGCCATTTCCGGCTCCAGGTGCCAGTACTCAGCTAAGTGCCGTATAGTGCGGCTCTTCTCCGCGCGGAAAGATGGCGCAAATGCATACACTTTCCCCAGCCCAAAGATAAGTGCTTCCTGGTAAAGCTGCCCGCTCTGGCTCAAATACGCCTTGTCCCCAAAATAATCCATCTCAAACAGGGTGCTCCCTCCCTCACATTCTGCCTTTGTAATTACGGGCGGCGGAGTCTCGTAAAATCCTTCCTTGTCCAGGTACTCGCGCAGATAGTTCACCAAGTGGTGCCTTGCCTTGAAAATTGAAGCAAGTTTCCTGCTGCGCAGCCAAAGGTGCCGCACGTCCAGCAAAAATTCCTCACTAAGGTCCTTGGAAATTGGAAAGGGCTCTCCCTGGTGCACAGTGCGGAACTCAGAAACCTGCAGCTCCCACCCCCCTGGCGCACGCTCGTCTTTTTTCACTTCCCCCGCAACTTCCACAGAGCTCTCAATATAAGCTTCAGATGCATCCTTCCAGCCCCCATCTTCTATCTTGTCCTTCTTTACCGCAACCTGCACCCTTCCGGTAGCATCGCGTACAACAAGGAAGTTAAGGTTCCCGCTGCTCCTCTGCCTAAATACCCAGCCCCGAATGCTCACTTTCTTTCCATCCACTTTTCCCTTAAGGATTTCACTGATGTCTACGTACATAAATATCTCCTCTAAAGCGCATACTTGAGCTTTTTCAGCTCAGAATAACTCTTGCACCCTGAAAGGAATGCAGTAATCTTCATCTGCTCTACCCATTCCGAAGCCATCGAATCCAGCTTCTCATAATCATATGCAAGCAGGAATGGCCTTGCAGCCCCCGCAATCTCTGCCCCAAGCACAATAGCCTTAATTGCATCTATCCCGCTTCTCACCCCTCCGCTTCCGATAAGAGGGACCACACCCTTGCACATAAGAATCGAATTAACAGTGGGTATTCCCCATTCCCCAAACCCTGGAGGTGTTCCGCCTCGGGCATACTCAACCTTGCTCCAGGAGGTCCCCCCTGCACCCGCAACATCAATCCACTTCACCCCTGCACCCTTTAGCTTAACTGCAACTTCCTTGCTTATGCCTGCCCCTGTCTCTTTTGCAATAACCGGCACGGAAAGACCTTCGCAAAGCTTTTCCACAAGCTCCAGGCCCTTGCTGAAGTCTGTATCTCCTTCTGGCTGCAATACTTCCTGCAGAGGGTTCAGGTGCACTGCCATTCCATCCAGCTCTGCTTTTGCAACCAGCCCCTCAATCCTTTCCACAGGATAAGCTGAAAGCTGGGCAAGCCCAATGTTTCCGATAAGCGGCACGCTCGGGCAGTATTCACGCACAAGGTAGCTTTCTTCCTCTCCGCCCTCAAGCATTGCGCGCATGCTCCCAAGCCCCAAAGGCAGGGAATGCTTTTCTGCGGTTTCCGCAAGCTGCCTGTTTATTTCCACAGCTCCTGCAAAACCTCCTGTAATGGCACTAATCATGAGCGGAGTCACTTCTTTCCCCAGGAAATTGGTTTTAAGTTCCACAGAAGAATAATCAATTTCAGGGAGTGCATTGTGCAGCAGCCTTACATTCTCAAAGCCTGCGCTTTTCCCGTATTCCACGTCTTCTTTCAGCACTGCAGCAATATGCTCTCCCTTCCTTTCCTTTGTTCCCATAAGGCTCACCTTGGGAAGATTATGCTCGCATACGCGACAACACGGGAATAGTCTCCCGTGACCTCCCCGGAATTCGTATACATTAGCTCCAAACCCTTTTTAGAACCCTTCGCCTTCGCGTACAGAATAGAAACCGAAATGGGCCCATACCCGCAAATGCTCCATTCCTGCGCCCTCCTGTCCCTCTGGAAAGCCTCTGCATCCAATCCGCAGATATGTTCCAGTGCAGCCTTGTCTGCCCTTTCCGCAGCCGCGGAAGGCACATAGTGCGAGAAATCCGAGCTTGCCAAAACAACAACCTTCCTCCCCAGCGTCTTTTCTGCAGCAAGCACCGCATCCGCCACATCCCGTGCCCCTTCCATGCTCTGGTCCATCATGCACACAGGCACAATCTTCGCCTTTGGGTTAATATGCTGCAAAAAGGGCAATTGCACCTCAATAGAATGCTCAAACCTGTGCGCTTCCTCCCCAGGCTTAAGGAAATTTGCATTCCTTGCCATCTCCCCCCCGAATTCCCTATCGTTCTTCACAACCCCCGTAGGGAGTTTCCAATCTTCAGTGGAAAGCGCAACAAGCCCCCCTATTCCGGTATGGTTGGGCCCTGCTACTACCACTGTTTCCGCATCCGCAAGCTCCTTTATTCCCAGGAAAGTAGCAGCAGCAGGCACCCCAGAATACAGGTATCCCGCGTGCGGCGCCACTCCCGCATACGCAGAAACAGGCCCAACCTTCTCCCGCGCTCCAGAAAAGCATTTTTCCACAATCTCTTCAGCCTCTTCTTTGTTCCCAGGGTAAAACTGCCCAGCTACAGCCGCATTCCTCATGATTTCTACTACACACCAAATAATTATAATTGGAAGCTCAATGGGCAAGCGCATATTTCTTCATGTAGATGTGCGCCTGGTAAATCACCAGGAACGGAAGCACAAAAACAGAGTTCACAAGAAGCACAAGGTAGGACCCCAGCGGATGCGGCAGCAGGAAGAAGATTAGCTCGCTCAGGGTAAGCAGCAGAGTCCCAACCAGCATCCAGAGCACAACATCGGCAAATTTCCTCCCCACAGTCGCAATTGAGGCATCCAGTGCCCTCCCCAGCCGGTAGTTGTCTATCACCATTGCCTGCGGCACAAAGAAAACCACTGCAGAAATAAGCAGCATCAGCAGAGGGAGCAGAACTGTCCTTATCTCCAAATCAAAAGTAAGCAGCTGCGCAACCAGTATCAGCATTGCCGCAAGGGTATATGCAAGGAAGATAGTCATGCCGTATTTCTTAAGCGCGTTCATTACTTCGGTTGTAGGGTTTGTTTGAGTTTTCTTTATCTTTACCAGGAGGGTGATGCTTACTATGCTCTGCGCAATAAGGAACATCGAAACAAGGTACGCCCCGAGCATCAGCGCAAACCCGAACGGGTCAATTTCCGGGATGCTCCCTGTCCTGAGGAATATTGCCCCCAGAGAGATATATGTGGGCCCCGAAACAAGGGAAGGGATAAGCAGCGCTATAATGAATGGAAGGGAAAAAAGCAGCACAAACCCTGCCCTTTCCCTGTAAAGCTTTATGGAGTGCCCGAGCGCCCTCATGCCCCCTAAATCTCCATCATTCTTTTTATACTTATACCTTTTCCTCAACCCACTGCTTAAGGTGCTCTTTGGGCACTGCACCTGTCATTCTTCCTGCTTCTTCCCCATTCTTGAAAAGGATGATTGTAGGTATACTCATTACACCGAATTTCTGCGCAACTGCTTCGTTTGCGCTTATATCCAGTTTTGCGAATTTTACGCCCTCAATCTCGTTGCTCAGCTCCTCAAAAATGGGACCAAGCATCCTGCAGGGCCCGCACCATTCTGCCCAGAAGTCCACAAGCACAGTCCCTTCAGCAACATAGCTGTCAAAAGTTTCTCCGTTCAAATGCTCAACTGCCATAAAATCACGCTATTCTCCCTTTATTCTGCTTGTTTTAAAACGGTTTCCAAGGCGTTCCAAGCCCTGCGCTTCTTGTCACAGCCCCAGGCCTGCAATCTTACACCTTTTTATACTTATTTATCCATATATAATAACTATGGGAAGCAAGCAGACCCCCATGGACCGCCTATACCGCGCCCAGCGCAGCAGCCGAATCGACAGCATCCCCAGAATAAGGATGGGCTCAAGCGGAAAAAGGTTTAGTGTTGAGGTGCGGGCGGCCACTACAAAAATGAGGGTTGAAGTGCGCAGGCTCTCCTTTATCCGCAGGACTGAGAAAGGCAAGCTGCTCTCATGCGAACTCTCTTTTTACATTACAGGGAAAGCAATGGTGATGCGCTCCATGGAATGGAAAAGAACAGACAAGGGGAACAGGGAATACATGAAAACCCCTGCAGATGAAGAGTCCTGCAAGGAAATCCTGGACACACTCAGAGATCTTGCGGTCCGCCACAATGTTTCTTCTATCTATGCAAGCAAGCAGCACATTGCGCCAATCCTCCTATTAAGGCTCGGCTTCAATTCACTGGATGCGAGGGACCACATGTGCCTTGAGGTGCAAAAACCCCTCCCAAAGCATTAAATACTTCAGAGCGGTTCTGATTTTGGCGATCAGTATGGCTTTAAACCCAAAAGCATTTGGCCTCGCCTGCGGCATCCTATGGGGCATAACCTGCCTTTTTATGGGATTCCTTAGCGGGACAGGATATGGGCTTGGCTTTGTACATGGGATTGGCAGCATCTACATCGGATACGGCCCTGGGCTCGTGGGCGCGATTTTAGGGGCAGTTTATGGGTTCCTGGATGGATTCATAGGCGGCTACGTGTTTATCTGGCTATACAACCTTCTTGAAAAGAGATAAGCATCGACATTCCTTATCCTTTATTTTTCCAATTTCCTAAAAATAAAAAGAAGGAAAGGGTGGCGGGCACCCTAGTTCTCTTGGTGAGGGAATCCTTCCATTGATGGCCCGCGCATCCCTGGTCCTCTCTTGTGCATCCTCTTTCCAGGCTTTGCACACTCTTCAGGCACGATTTCCTTGAGCTGTTCTCGGATTTCCTTTGCCCTTTCCTTGTCTCCTGCTTCCATTGCCTCATGTGCTTCCTTCATGAGCTCCTGCACTTCCTCGTTTTCCATAAAGGCTTTGCATTCTTCATTCCTTTCCTGGAAATGTGCCTGCACAGCCTCCCTTACAAGCTCCCTGAGCTGATCCTGGAGACCTACTGCCTCAAGCCAGTCCCCTGCAACCTGCGCAGAGAAGATTTCCCCCTTCAGCTCAAACATCTCCGGGGTTGCGAACTCCATCTTCTTCCCCCCAATCCCGTACTCCTCATGGAGGGCCATCGCGTCCTCATAGTCCCCTTCATGCATTGCCTGCATGAAATCAGCCCTTACTTCCAGAGGCAGCTCTTCCCTTTCTTCAATTCCCGGACCCATTTCAGGCCCCATTCCTTTTTCCATACCGAATCCTGCAAAGCTCATGCCCAAGAGGCAGAAAATTGCAAGAATGGCTGCTGATTTCTTTCCATTCATTCCAAA
>WJMK01000007.1 GCA_014727975.1 Microcaldota archaeon
AGAGCTCCTCCAGGGAATCCTGAAGAGGCTCCCCAAGGCAAGCGCACCTGCGCCTGCAGCCCCCGCAAAACAAGAAAAGAAAGAGGAAAAGCCTGCAGAGAAGCCCAAGGAAGAAAAGAAGGAAGAGAAAAAGGAAGAAAAGCCCGAGGAGAAGCCCAAGGAAGAAAAGAAGGAAGAGCCCAAGCCTGAAGAGAAGAAAGAGGAAAAGAAAGAGTAGGTGCTAGCCCATGAACTCACAGGGAACGCCGGCTGAAGTTGTTGAAATCAAGGCCAAGACAGGCATTTACGGGGAAATTTACCAGGTGCTCTGCAAGGTTCTTGAAGGCCCGGAAAAAGGGAGGGTAATCCTCAGGAATGTAAAAGGGCCGGTAAAAAAAGGAATGATCCTTATGCTTATCGAGGCCGAGCGTGAGGCAAAGGAAATACGGGCAAGGTGAATGGAATGAAATGTGCATTCTGCAGCAAAGACCTTTCAAAAGGGGCAGGATACCTCTTCTCAAAAAAAGACGGGACAACATACATGTTCTGCTCAAGCAAGTGCAGGAACAACCAGCTTGGACTCAAGAGAGTAGGAAAGAAAGCACCCTGGGTAAAGAGGGAGAAACCCGCTTCTGAAACCAAGAAGGAGAAAGCAAAAATCAAGCCCGAAAAGAAGCCCGAAAAGAAGTGATTGGATGGCCATGGAAAAAACAGTTGTGCTGGTCAAGCCCGATGCATTCCAGCGCGGGCTTGTAGGGAGGATTGTTGCAAGGTTTGAGCGCAAGGGGCTCAAGCTCATCGGCATGAAGATGATTAAGATAAGCCCTGAGCTTGCAAAGGAGCACTACGCACACCTTGTAGACAAGCCATTTTACCCCGGCCTTGAAAAATTCATGACTTCCGACCCGATTCTTGTATTCGTGGTCGAGGGGCAGGAAGCAATTGAGGTTGTGCGCAAAATTGTGGGCGTAACCAACTCCAGGAAAGCAGAAGCAGGCACGGTGCGCGGAGATTTCTCCATGAGCACTGGAAGGAACACTATCCATGCATCTGATTCACAGGAGACCGCACAGAAAGAGCTCGCCCGCTTCTTCAAGCCAGAAGAGCTTTTTGAGTATGATCTCAAGGTTTGGGATTACCTTTATGCAGAGGATGAGAAGGAATGATCCTTCCCAAGCACATCCTCCCTTCTTTTATTTCTGAGCATATTGCGGATTCCCAGTTCCAGCCAGCAGGAGTGGATGTGACCCTGAAGAAAATCCTGAAGTTTGCTTCCCACGGGCAGATTGATTTTGACAATTCCCAGAGGAAGATAAGCGATGTCATTGAAATCCCCTTTGAGGAAGAGTGGGCAACAATCCCTGCAGGCTCATACAAGGTAGTTTTCAATGAGTATGTGCGGATTCCGCAGGATGCTGCAGCCGTCTGCTTTCCCCGCTCCTCCCTGCTGCGTTCAGGGATTACTCTTGAATGCGCAGTATGGGACCCGGGATATGAGGGGAGGAGTGAAGCACTCCTTGTTGTTTCCAACCCGCACGGGGCAAAGCTGAAAAAAAACGCAAAAATAGGGCAGCTTGTTTTCGTAAGGCTTTCTGAAGCTGCAAAAGATTCCTACCAGGGGATCTACAAGGGAGAAAACAAATGAATCTTGACTGGGCGTTCCTTTCAGCATCTGAAGGAATCGGGGGCAGGATAAAGGCCATCCCTGACGATTTCAGGGTTGAGGAGATAGCCCCGGACGGAACAGTCCTTGAGCTCTACAAAACAATAGAGAGGCCGGATTCCGGGGAAAAATACACTCATTTTGTGCTCCAGAAAAAAGACTATTCCACCTCCTCCGCACTCAAGCGCATTGCAAAGGCCCTTCGTGTCGGGCAGAAGCGGTTCAGCTACGCAGGCACAAAAGACAAGTTTGCAATAACTACCCAAATGGTTTCTGTTTTTGGCGTGCCCAAGGAAAGGATGGCCTCCCTTGCCCTAATGGACCTCCAGATAAACGGGTCATGGGGTGCAAAAGACAAGGTGCAGCTCGGCGACCTTCTCGGCAACCGCTTCCGCATTGTATGGAATGGGGAAGAGGAATCCACGAAGGAAAAAGTTTCCGCAACTTTAGAAGAGCTTGAAGGGAAATTCCCGAACTATTTTGGGCCCCAGAGATTTGGCTCCACAAGGCAGAACACCCACCGCATCGGGGAACTCCTCCTCAGGAAGCGCTTCCAGGAAGCTGCAATGCACTTTCTTGCAGAAGCAGGGGAGGAGGAGCACCAGGGCGCAAGGGAAGCCCGCGCAAAACTGCTGGAATCCGGAGACTTTTCCGCGGCTATGAAGGACTTCCCGAAGCACCTGAAGCTGGAGCGCACAATGCTTGCGCACCTCTCCGAAAACCCCTCAGACTACATAGGGGCATTCAGGAGGCTCCCCAGGTATACCCTCCTGCTTTTTGTGCATGCATTCCAGTCCTTCCTTTTCAATGAGGCGCTTTCCGAACGCATAAAAGACGGGATGGTACGCAAGGAAGACGGGGAGTTCTACTGCTTCTCCAACCACTACGGGTTTCCGGATATGGAAAAGCCGGGCACCGAATGGCTTTGCGGAAAGCTGCTGGGATACGCCTCTTCACCGAATGAGCGTGAACAGGCCCTCCTTGAAAAGCACCAGATTTCCCTGGATGCATTCAGGGTGGAAGAGATGCCTGAGATTTCCTCAAAGGGCAGCTTCCGGCCCCTGCTTTCCCCGCTCAAGGATTTCCAGTTCAATGAAAGCACATTCAGTTTCTCCCTCCCTGCAGGGGCATATGCAACAAGCGCATTAAGGGAGTTCATGAAAACAGGGTAGTTTGCATGGAGGAAGAGGGCATAGAGTTTGAAACAGGAAAGAGTTTCTACAACCCCCACATGCATTTCTGCCGCTCTTTCTCCTCCCTTCTTGTGGGTTCCCTCCCGGAGGGGCTTTCAGTGCTGGATGGTTTTTCTGCCTCCGGAATCCGCGGAATCCGCTATGCGAAGGAAAACCAAAATATCTCCTCAATAGATTTTGTGGAAATGCAGGAGGAAGCCGCAGCCCTTTGCGGGAAGAATGCAGCAGGGAATGGGGTTTCTGCAGAAATCCATGAACAGGAGTTCAATTCTTTCCTGATGGACAGGCACTATGATTTTTTGGAGATTGACCCTTTTGGCTCCCCCGCCCCTCATATTTACCATGCGGTGCGCTCTTTCCGCAACAAGAAATCGGGCTACCTTTCCATTACTGCAACAGACACTGCTGTTCTGTGCGGGGCCCACCCTGATGCCTGCAAAAGAGTCTACCACTCCCTCCCGCTCCACGATGAAATTTTCCATGAGGCCGGAATCCGAATCCTCCTGAAATATGTTTCAAGGGTTGCAAATGAGTTTAATTTCGGGATATCTCCCCTTGCCTCCCTTTCCCGCAGGCATTTCTTCAAGATTTTCCTTAAGCTGGAGAAGGGGTCAAAAAAAGCGCTTGGGGATTTCAACAGCACAGGATACCTAATTTTCTGCAGCGCATGCGGGCACAGGGAGTCCGGGCGCATGGGCATGGAAACATGCCCAATGTGCGGGAAAAAACCATCGGTTGCGGGGCCGCTCTGGCTGGGGGAGCTCCACCATCCGGAAACCCTGGAAAAGATGGAGAGCCTCAATTCCATGCGGGATTATGCGCATAAAGAAGAGCTTGCAGAGACGCTTTCCATTATGCAGGGCGAGATTGGGATGCCGCCATGGTTTTTTGAAATCCACAAAACCTGCGGAAGGCTGGGCATCCAGCCCCCTCCCAAGACCAAAACACTTCTCAAAAGCCTCAGGGAGGAAAGCTTCCGTGCAGAGCCAACCCACTTCTCCCCAATAGGAATCAAAACAGATGCAGATATCACTGCATTTGGGAAATCCCTTAAGGCTTAAATTGTTTTCCGGAGAAGGTGGAGCCATGGCCAGGCATGCAATGCTACCCAAGGGAATGCTCGAGCTTTTTGATTTTGCAGCAATGAACCCTATCCAGGGTCCTCTTATGACCTCGCAAATGGCAATGCCTGCAGTTTTGCTGCATTCCCTGGAGCACCAGGAAAGGGAAATGCGCAGGATAGGGGAAGCGATTGCGGATGATGCAGAGAAGGTTGCGCAGGAGCACCATGAGGAAAAGCAGACCGTTACTACTGAAGAGGCATCCGAAACCCAGGAGATTTCAACCTCCAGCTTCAGCCTTGTTTATTACAACCCTGAGCTGGACGAGGTGCAGGTAATAAAGGACGAAGTAAAAACAAATATTTCAGACTATTCACAGAAGCAGAAGCCCGGCCAGCCAGCGCCCTATGCAGCCCAGACTGCAATGGCCCTGGACCAGTCAGTGGGGCAGAAGTCAACTTATCCCCTTTACAGGAATATCGCCACTCCCATAGCAAGGGAAGTCGTGGACCCGGTGCGGCTTGAAATAGCCCTGAGCAGAATAGAGGTGGAAAGCCCAAAGCCATTTGGGGGCGCTGCAGGCATAATAATCAAGCCGCAGGTTTTTGACAAGGTTGAGCACCAAATTGAAAAAGAAGGGATAAAGGAGGAAATTGTTGCAGTGCAGGCGCTAA
The DNA here is from genome assembly GCA_014727975.1 of Microcaldota archaeon. Taxonomy (GTDB): domain Archaea; phylum Micrarchaeota; class Micrarchaeia; order Anstonellales; family Bilamarchaeaceae; genus CAIKOA01. Next base: position 4,571 of record WJMK01000007.1, read on the forward strand.
AGGAAGTTGAGAACGAGCGCGCAGAAACACTTCACCAGGTCGATTCCCAGATAAAGCAGTTCGAGCACGTAATTGAGGAGCTGGAAGTAACCGATGTGCCGATGAAGGACTTGGTCAAGGAGCTCCCTCCCCTTTCCAAGGAAAGGTACCTAACTCTTCTTAAGGAAGAAAAGAAGATAGCGGAGACCCTCGTTGTGGACATGCTTATCGCGGACCTGGAGTTCCTCCTTGCAGTAAAGAAGAGGCTAAAGAAGATGGGCCTGCGTGACCTCCTGGACACGATAAAGAAGATGGGGAAAATCCCTGGCCTTGCAGGAATAACGTTCAGGGAAGGAGGAGGGGACGATGATGAAGAGGACGAGGAGGAATAGCAAAAACAAAAGCAAAGAAAAAAAGGAATCTAGGCCTTCTTGCCCTTGATTTCCTTGTTTTTGGGCCTCAGGTACCTGGAGCCGCACTTCCTGCATTTCTTTACTCCTCTCTTGTTCCTGGCCTTGCATTTCATGCATATCCAGACTTCTGCGATTTCTGCATCTGCTTCAGGAAATTTTCCCATTAGTATCACCAATAAATAATCACAAGTTAAGTTGCAGGCACTATTTAGAATTGAAAGAATTTAAATACCTATCCACCTGCAGGGAACTCCTCAACAACCGAATATTCCGGCCCCCCTCTCCCCAGCACACTTTGCATAAGCAGGAACTTCCTCACCCCAAATTCCCCAAATTCCTCCCCACGGTGCTTCCCAAGGAACTCCTTAATCCCAATCTTCCGCTTCACCCGCGCAAGGGTAAGGTGCCCGGAGAAACCTCTTGCTTCTTTTGGGAACATGGATGCAAGTGCAAGCTCCACCTTTTCTGCAAGCCCCTCAAGACCTTCCCCCCCAGTGCCTGCCCACACAACCTTCACATAATCCTCTTTGGGAAACACTCCAACTCCCTTCACCCTTACCTTAAAGGGAAGGAATTCAATCTTTCCCAGCGCCTTCTTAATCTCCTCCAGCTGCACTTCTTCCACTTCCCCAAGGAACTTGAGCGTAATGTGCATAAGCCCGGGATCCACTTTCCTGAGCCCTTCGTCAGGGAGCTCTTTTTCCAGCTCCCCCATTCTTTTCTTTACTTCTTCAGGTACCTCAACTGCAATGAAAAGCCTCATGCATTTATAAAGGCTGAGAAAATATAAAAAACTCATGCCGGATTTCCCCAGCCCTGAGGCACTGCTCAGAAAACTTGATTCCAAAAACTTCTCAGAAGCGGAAGTCTATTTTACAGGCGCAAGCACCCTTTCAGTGGAATTCTCAGGGAAAAGCTACAAAACAAAGGAGTTTTCGGAAGATGCAGGATATGGGGTGAGAATCCTGAAAAACAAGAGGGCAGGATTTTCCCATACAAATATCCCCCGGGATTTCCCAAAAGCCGCAAAAACTGCAGAAAAGCTCTCCGCAATTTCCCCAAGGAGCAGTTTCACACTGGAGCCGCAACACAAGAGCTATCCCAAGCCAAAGATGGAGGACCAAAGGCTAAAAGGGCTTCCCCCGGAAACTGCATTTTCCGCAATCCGGGAAATTCTTGAAGCAATACGGAAGCATGCGGAGCCCACAAGGGTTTCGGTTTCCATTTCTGAGGGAACGGAGAGCATTGCAAATACTTCAGGCCTTTCTGCAGAATCAGGCTGCACCGCAATAAGCATTTATGCAGAAGCGAAAAAAGGCAGGGGCCTGGGCTATTCGCTTTATTCCGCAAGATTCCTCCCAAGGAGCTTCAGCAAATTTGGGAGCGAAGCAGGGAGGATTGCAGCTGCAATGGCGGATTCGAAGCCACTCCCAAGCCAGAACCTCACGGTCAAGTTTTCCCCGGATATGCTCTCTTCCCTATTGAGCTTCCTGATGTTCAGTTTTGACGGGGACAACAAGAGGAGGGGAATAAGCAAGCTGAAGCAGGGGGAAAAGAAATTCAGCAGCTCATTCACGCTGAAAAGCAACCCGCTTGCGCCAGCGGACTCCTGCTGCCCTTTTGATGGGGAGGGTGCCCCTGCATCCTCCTTCCCTCTTGTTGAGAAAGGCAAAGCAAGGAACTTTCTTTATGACCGCTACACTGCATCACTTGAGGGAACAGAAAGCAATGGAAGCTGTAACCGCACTGATTATGCCTCTGCGCCTTCCCCGGGCATCACCAACCTTGAAGTTGCCCCGGGCAGATACACGGGAAAAGGGCCCTCGAGATTCCTGGAAGTTGTTTCTTTCCATGGCCTCCACACTTCCGACCCTGTTTCAGGGGATTTCGGAGTCAGTGTTGACATAGGTTTCCTGCATGAGCGGGGAAGGAAGTCCCCGGTAACAGATATCCTGCTTACTGGGAACATATTTAACCTTTTCAATAGCATAAAACACCTTGGGAAAGCCAGATCGGTGCATGGGAACCTTGTTTCCCCCGGCATTTGGTTTTCGGATGTACAGATAATAGGGAAATGAGAGTGTGGCAATGAAGAAGTTCGACAGCACAAAAGACATAACTGTTCCCGAGCACCTTATAGACCAGGTTATCGGCCAGGACAAGGCAGTTGACATCATAAGGAAGGCAGCAAAACAGAAGCGGCATGTTCTCCTGATAGGCCCCCCGGGCACAGGGAAGAGCATGCTTGCCCAGGCAATGGCAGAGCTCCTCCCTTCAAAGGAGCTGGAGGATGCCCTTGTTTATGAGAACACCAACAATGACAATAACCCCCTTGTGAAAATACTCAAGTCCTTCCCCGGGCCCAACTACCTTTCAAAGAACCCCCAGTACGTGCAGTACTATACTCCTGCGGAACTTGCAAAGATTTCAGAGATGGCTGCAGCCAAAAAGAAAGGGGAGATCCCCGAATTCCTCAAGACGAGCCTTGCGCGCAGGATGTCCACTGCGGCAAGGGCAAAAGGCAAATCCGAGAAAGAAGGAGGCATCTCTCCCATTTTCCTCCTTACTATCTTCGGCATTATTGCGATAGCAGTTACATTTTTCCTGGACATCCCTGATGACCAGAAATGGTTTATTTTTGCTGCCCTCTTTGGGCTTGCAATACTTTATTTTGTCTCAAATGCTGCAATGGGAATTTCAAAGAGGATGACTCCGCAGAAGCAGAGCAAATACAAAGTGATTGTGGACAATACCGGCTACATCAATGCCCCTTTTATAGACGGGACAGGGAGCAGGGCGGGCGCCCTGCTTGGCGATGTAAAGCACGACCCCCTCCAGTCCGGGGGGCTTGGCACTCCTGCCCATCTCCGGGTAGAGTCAGGAGCCATACATAAGGCCAACCACGGAGTCCTCTTCATAGATGAAATTGCTTCCCTTAAAATGAACTGGCAGCAGGAGCTCCTTACTGCAATGCAGGAAAGAAAATACCCAATAACCGGGCAGAGCGACCTCTCTTCCGGCGCCCTTGTCCGCACCCAGCCTGTCCCCTCAGATTTTGTTCTTGTTGCTGCAGGCAATGTCCCGGACCTCGGGCAGATACACCCTGCACTACGCTCCCGCATAAGGGGTGAGGGATATGAGGTATACGTGGAGGATTCCATGGAGGATACCCGGGAAAACGAGGACAAGCTTGTGCAGTTTGTTGCCCAGGAAATCAAGAAGGACGGGCGCATCCCGCATTTCCGCAGGGATGCAGTGCTGGAGATAATTGAGGAGGCAAGAAGGCTTTCCGGAAAAAGGAAGTCATTTACACTCAATATGCGTGAATTGGGAGGGCTCCTGCGGGCTGCAGGGGATATTGCAATCGAAGACAAGTCCCGGATGGTAATGCGCAAGCACGTTGAGGATGCAAAGAAGCTTGCAAAGCCCATAGAGTCCCAGATTGTAACCAAGCTTATAGAGAGGAAGAAAGATTACCAGGTGTTCTCCACTTCAGGCTATTCTGTAGGCAAAGTGAACGGCCTTGCAGTTGTGGGTGACGCATTTTCAGGAATTGTGCTCCCGCTTGTTGCTGAGGTTACTCCTTCAGCCTCAAAGAGCGGCGGCCGCATCATTGCAACCGGCAAGCTAGGGGTAATCGCAAAAGAGGCAGTGGAGAATGTTTCTGCAATAATCAAGAAATACACAACTGAAGATCTTTCCAAGAAAGACATCCACATCCAGTTCCTGCAAACCTATGAAGGGGTGGAAGGGGATTCCGCATCCATATCCATTGCAGTTGCGGTGATTTCTGACCTGGAGTCAGTTGCAGTTGATTCGAGCTATGCAATGACAGGTTCGCTTTCCGTGCGCGGAGAGGTCCTTCCCGTAGGGGGTGTAACCGCAAAAATAGAGGCAGCATACGAAGCAGGCATAAGGAAAGTCCTTATACCCAAATCAAACATGCAGGATGTTTACCTTAAGAAAATAATAAATGAGGAGATGGAGCTCTTCCCTGTGGAAAACATTGCTGATGTACTCAAGCTCGTGCTCAAGGATGGCCCCAAGAAGAAAAAGCTGCTTTCTGCAATAAAGAAGCAGTTCAGGAACTGAGAAAAGGAAATTAGGGGAAAACCAGCTTCATCCTGTCCTTACAAGGACATTCTCCCCTATTGATGTGATGTGCCTGAAAGGCAGGCTGAATTTCCTGCCAAGGTAGCTCTGCACCACAATAACCTCTTTTTTGGAATCCACTCCCAGCACTTTCCCAAGGAAACTGCCTGTATCTGAAATTACTTCTTTCCCGTCCAGCTTGAGCTTGAGAAGGCTTTCCTTCCTTATTATTTCAAGTATGGTGCTGGCCAGGTACCCGAGCACAATCACATAGACCATTACAAAAAGGAAATCCCCGAACCCCACATATGGAGGCTCAATGTTCAGTACCCATTGGGTCCCTACGCTCAGGACAAGAGCAGTGAGCAGCACTGCAACCAGCGTCCTTGCATGCCCTGTAATTGCAAATTTCCTCTGCTCCGAATATGCTTCAGCACTCTTCCCTGCAAGCAGGAACACAATTCCAAGCGAAACCGGGAATATCACTGCCCTGAAGGTATATGCCGCATTCTTTATCTGGTCCAGGCCAAGGCTTATCCCCTTTGCGTATGCCTCCTGGGCCATCCAGAATGAAATAAGGAACATAACAAGCGCAGGAATATACGGTATCCAGGTATTCTTCTCCAGGGAGATGCGGAAATCCCTGAACCAGTTTATAAGTGTGTCTTCTATCCCGAACCCCTTTATTATCAGGTAGAGCCCGATGAGAACGCCCACAAACTTCATCTCCCATCCCAATATGGCGGAAAGCGAAAACAGCAGAATCAGGATTGCGGGAATACCGAAAATAATCCTTGAGTAATGAGGGTCCTTGAGCTTTTCCAGGATTACAAAATAGGTTTTTTCCAGCTCTTTTGCCTGCTTCATTACCACGAGCTTGACTGCATCAATCTTGATTCTTGAGCGTATCACAGGGAGGATTACTTCATCCGATGCCCCGTCTGAAACAAATATGCAGGATTCTGCAGGTATCTCCGTGAGTATTCTGTTCAGCTGCTTGCTTATCTCCTGGTCTGAGCGGTATCCCACTTTTTTGTACCCGGTAAGCGTAACCACTTCCACATCTTTTTTTTCCTTGGAAAGCTGGTCATACATTTTTATCGCATAGAAAATAGTGTTCGCATCCGGCTCCTGCGGGTCTGCAAGCGCGAGCCTGGTTGCCGCCTTGAAGTTTTCTTCCCTTCCGATTACTGGGCCGTGTATTTTTGCTTTTTCATACAGGTCATTGTCCCTGTCTATGCAGAGTATCAGAAGGGGCTTTGCCATGGATTTACACCTTCATTTTCATTTAAAACCTTTTTGGGTTTTTCCAGAACCCATTCTTCCGCAACTCTTTTTTAAAAGGTATGTGTCAATTAATTGCATTAAGGTGCTTTATTATGACAAAAAACCCAAACCAGAGGAGCATCGCCCTCAAAAAGGCAGGCGGGACCAGGGCCCTGGGCGCCCTCCCCAGGGAGAAGCGGGCAGTTGCGTTTGCTTCCCTTCTTTCTGAAGACCCGAGAAAAGAAAAGTCCAGTAGTGCAGCAGCACTGTTTGCATTCAGGAGCGCAGTGGAAAAAGGAGATGTTTTCCGCGCAAGGAAGCTTGCCGGCAAATTCGCAATTCCGGAAGAGGAATGCAGGGAGGCTGCTTCCGGGAAGGTAAAGGAGCTCCGTGCAAAAGCAGAAGGGGGCGTATCGAGCCTTGCAACAGATTTTGAACTGCTTTTCAAGCTGGATGGGCATCTGGCCGCAGAAAAAAGGTTCAGGGATGCAATGAGTGAGGAGCTGAGGCGTGCAAAAGAAAAGCTCAGAATTGATTATGCATTTGCAGACCAGCTTTTCAGGGGCATTATCAAAGAGCAGCAGGACCGCGGCATCAATGCGAATATCGAAGATGCAGCAGCCTGGCTTGCAGTTTCCTTTATCCAGAGGCGCCGTGTTGATGGAGGTCTTGGCATAGCAAAGCAATACCTCATGAAAGATGGAAAAGTGGACGGCCCACAGAAAATCCTTCTTGAGGACGAGCTGAAAAAATCCCTCCCCAACTGCTCCGAGGGATATCTTCGAACGCTGAAGAGCAATGCAGATGGGTCCGGACTCGGGCAGCTACTGCACGATTCTGTCCTGGGCATGGCATCCGGCCTTGATTTCACAGACCTTCGGTCTGTTGAACTGGTTTTCCGGGTTTCCCGGGCATTTGGCATAAAAAGCGTTACCGAAGACCTCGGGAAATTCCTTGCAAATGCATACATGGGAAGGGCCGAAGCCCAGCCAGGGAAATTCATGGAAGATTATCTCAGTGCAGCCCGTGCAGCAGTTTTTGCAGGTCTTGATGGCATGGCGGAAGAGGCGCTTGAAAAATATTTAATGCAATGTGCTTCAGTCTGCCCGGAAGAACCAAAGGCAATGGAAAGAGCAATGTATGTTTCGCTTGAGTTCGGGGAGGCAGAAAGGGCAAGGGAATTCGGCACACAGGCTGCCTTACTTTACATCAAGGAAGGGAACCTGGAAAAAGCGGAAGAGATGGCGAATGAATCCGGGAACAGGGAACTCCTTGGGCAGGTATGCAGCATAAAGGGGCTTACCGCGCTCTAATTCCCTTTTTAAATTTTATTATCCTTAATCCACTAACTATTCAGTTATTCTGTGATTTTTATGAGCGATAAAGTTCTAGTCCCGGGCGAGTATGTAGGCCCCGGGGAAGTTTATGAGGAAAGCGCCACAACGCACCTTGAGGGCGACGATATCTATGCCTCCACTGTGGGGGTTGCGAATGAATCCGAGGGGAAATTCAGGGCAAAGGCAAGCAAGCCTTCCCTGAAGCCAGGGGACATCGTATACGGCTCTGTTCTCCTTGTAATGGACTCTTTTGCAATCGTAGTTATCTACCCTCCGGAAAAGGACGGGAAAACCCCTGCAGCCCCGCCTGAGGGGAAGATACCCGTGCGCGCCATGTCAAGCGGATTTACTCCCTCCACAAGGGACGCAGTGCGCGTAGGGGACATCATCCGCGCAAAAGTGGTGAAAATCGAGGGGGAAAAAGCTGAGCTTACCCTTGCTGACCCCAACCTTGGCGTAATCAAGGCATTCTGCTCCCAGTGCAGGGAGCCCCTGGAAAAGACGGGAAAGGGCCTCCAATGCAAAAACGGCCACAGGGAGAGAAGGGAAATTGCAAATGATTATAGAGCTTACGGAAAAATAGATTTGTGAGGCATTTTTATGGAAATCAACCTGCTCAGAAAGGAAAAAACCGAAATGGAATTTGAAATAATCGGGGAGGATTCCACAATCCCTGAACTGCTTGTGCACAAGCTCAATGAAATGACAGGAGTGGAAACTGCTGCATACAAGGCAGAGCACCCGCTTGTCCCAAAGCCTAAAGTTTACCTCAAGGTGAAGAAGGGCGACCCTGCAAAAGCTGTTGAAAAGGCAACAGAAGAGCTTGCAAAGGAACTTGCGGAATTCCGCGGCCTTGTTTCAAAGATGAAAGCATAGTTGGTGCCAATGGGGAAAAAGCTCCTTGAGCTGTATTCCAAGAACCCATATTACCAGCTGGGGCTTCTTGCATTTCTCCTCATTCTCTATATTTTTACAAAGGTTTCCATGTTCGGGGTGCTTTTTGCAGTTGCGCTTGTTGCAACCGTTGCACTGGAAATCTGGCTAGGCTCCAAAAAGCATGGCTGGAAAGGCGAGCTCAAGGATACCGCAATCTCCCTTGCAGGGATTGTTGTTCTCTGGTTTGCGCTTACAATAATCCTGAATACCTCTGTACCGATAAATGCGGTTGTTTCCTGCTCCATGCTGCCCAATGTGGAGCGCGGCGACCTGATACTTGTGCAGGGTGCAGAACCGCTGGGCTATGAAATAGATTTGAGTGAGCAGGAACTTTCAGCCCTCCAGTCCCACACCAGCACAGTAACTGCGGAGGGGCTGGGAAGCTTTGAGCTCCAGGGCTCACTTTATTCATATTGTGTCCAGCATAAAGACGAGGTGTGCACGCTGTTTGCCTCAAGCCCGGGAATTTTTTCAGAGCAGAAAGGCCCCTTTACCTTCAATTATGGCGAATGCATAAGGGAATCTGAAGAGGTCTCCCTTTCCACCCCATGCATCCATTCGGTGGATTTCAAGGGGGAAACCTATTACACAAACCTTTCCCATGACACTATTGTGTACGCCCCTCCCTCCGGTGACCTCTACTCATACACAGGAGACATAATACACCGCCTTTTTTTCAAAATCCGCTCAGGAGGGGAAACCTATTACCTGACAAAAGGCGACAACAACCCGATGTTCGATGTCCAGGCATACGATTATTCTGCAATGCTTGGCAACAACGCGCCCTCCTCCGGGCACTATAAAGGCAAGATACTTTTCAAGGTTCCTTTCCTCGGCTATCCAAAGCTTTTCATTTCCGGGTTTTATGCAGAAACTGCAAACTGCGGCTCTACCCTTGAATACCCCTCTGTAAGCTAACTTCGTGCTCAGCGGTAGTATTCGTGCTTTTCCTTCCCTCCCGTAAACATTTCAGCAATCTCCATCCGGTATTTCCGCTTTTCTTCCTCGCTAATCTCTGTTTCCCCAAGCTTCTCATCCCATTTTTTCAGCGCATAGAGTGCCCTCTCCCCTTTCTCCGAATATTTTGCATAGTTGAGGAGGGCTTCAAGCGCATAGGGAGAACTGCATTCACTCAGCGATTCTATCGCGGAATTCCTGAGCATCTGGAGCGCAGGCGTTTCAAGGCTCGTATAATAGCTCAGGTGGTAAGTGATAAGCTTTGCAGCCGCATCATCCCCCAGTTCCCCAAGAAAGAGGAGCAGTTCGCTAAGCCCTTCTAGGGAAGTAGTGTAATTGAATACGGTCCGGTATACTGCTTTTCTCACTTCCCCTGCCTTGCTTTCCTTGCCCATCATCTTCCTGTAATGGGAGAAATTGTGCATTGTTTTTACCCCTGCTGCCCTTGAAAGCTGTTCGTGCGCAAGGAACAGGATGAACTGTTTCACAACTTCATCCCCCCGTATGTATGACTCTACAATTACTTTTTTTGCAGCCTCCTTTTCCCCCCTGTTTTTTGCAACAGGGTAAAGGAAGAACTCAATCATCCCCCTTTCCGCAGGCTCCATAAGGGATTTTCTCCATTCCACCAGCTTTTTGTCAGCGGAAACAACATTCTCCACAACCTTTTCCATCCGCCGTTTCCTTTTTTCGCTGGATTTTGTCCATTTTGCGCTGGGTGTTTTTTTTGCTTTTTTCCCCTTTGCTGCTTTTCCCGCTTTTTTCTTTTCAGGCTTCTTTTTCCTGCGTGTCTCTTTTTTTGAGCTTGATTTTGGTTTTTTAGCTGCCATGCGCAGCCTTCCCCTACAGTCTTTAAAATACTGTTCCCTTCCATCAGGTTTATATATTCAGATTGAGCAAACTAATTGAGGTGCAGAACTTGTCAGCAAAAGACCGCTCGCGCAAAACACGCAAGAAGGAGGCAAAGCCCCCGGAGCTCCCCCAAGGGAGGAAGCTGGAGAAGCGAAGCATCAGGGATGAGGGCCCTGCAAAACGCCATGCAAAAATAACTCCTCCAAAAAAACGCAGGGCTTCAAAGGCAGCAGCATGGATTGCCGGTGGGGCGCTTGCAATCGGGGCGATGCTTTCCCCATCCAAGTCCGAAGCAAAGACAATGCCCAGGGAGCCATACACTGAACCGGAGGTGAAGGACATCGGCTCCTACAACCTTAATGTGCATGGGGGCTATTCCCCTTTCAAGGAAGGCGAAACTGTTTCCTCCCTTCTTTCTTCCATGGAAGCCGAAACAAAGAAGTACAGGGCAAAGGGCTCACCAGGCTCTTTCAGCATCCCGCTTGAAGCAGGCAGGAAGCTTTTCCTTAAGCACTCCCCTTCCAGCAAAGCCCTGTTTTGTGCGGTTACGCCTTCAATAGATGAAAGGGTTGCGCGGCTAAATTTAGATATTGTTTCATTCAGCCTTGATTATTCTCATATTGATATTGAGAACCCGGAAATGCGCATAAAAAACACCAAGAGCTCCGTAATAGTCAGCCTCCTTGATTCTGGAACAGGAAGGCACGCACGCATCACAATCCCCAAATCTGACCCAAAACCCTCGGATATAAACCTGGTGCTTTTCGAAGAGAACGCGCAGGTGAACCTTGCAGAGCAGGCGTTTTTTGCACTCAACGCACTTCCCGCCTCCCACCTCCCGGAGAATGATGCATCAAAAGCATTTGCCTCCGCTATGGAGTCAGCAGAGTTCCTTCTTGAGTTCAGGTCCAGAAATATGCAGTTTTCCCGCAGCCCCACATGGGAAAACGATCCATTTGAAGAAACAATAGACACATTTATTGAACTTTATTCAAGCTTTGGCGGAGATGTGCTTGACAAGCTTTCCGAAGAGACGGAGGGCATGAACAGGGAACAGAAAAGCGAGCTTGCAAAGCTTGCTATCCCCAGGCTTACCGCAATTGTGCTCAGGCCCTATGCTGCATGGAGGAAACTGGAGATACTGAACGAGCTGGACAGGCTTATCTCCAGCCCTGATTTCAGCAAAGAGGAGCTCCAGAAGTTTGCATGGAAACATGGCCTTTCAGCGCAATACAGGGATTTGATGAACGACATAACACGGGAGTTCTCCAAGTGAGTATTGTTTTATTAAGCTTGCCGGACAACCCCAGAATATGCAAGTTTCATTCGTAACCGGCAATTCCGGCAAATTCGCTGAAGCAGAAAAGATTTTAAAGCACTTCGGTGTCAATATTCTCCACCGTGATCTCTCAATAGATGAGATCAGGAGCGACTCAATTGAAGAAGTCGCATCCGCATCCGCCCGTTTTGCGCATGCGGAACTTAAAGAGCCCCTTTTTGTGGAAGATTCAGGACTCTTTATCCCTTCGCTGAACGGATTCCCCGGAGCGTATTCCGCCTGGGTTTTCCGGAAGCTGGGAAACGAGGGAATCCTGGAGCTTGCCGCAGGAAAGGAAGCAGAGTTCCGCGCGTGCATCGCCTACACGGACGTTAGTGTGGCCGAAACTTTCACCGGATTGGTGAAAGGAAAAGTGCCCGAGGAAATCCGGGGAACCGGAGGCTTCGGATACGATCCCATATTCATACCGGAAAAAACCCCTGAGGTTCGCCACTCTGGGGAAAAGACCTTCGCCGAGGCTCCGGAAATGAAGGAGGCGCTTTCCCACAGGAAACGCGCCCTTGAAAAGTTTGGAAAATATCTAGAAAAAAGGTGAAGGAATGGCAAAATTGCATTCTAAAAAGAAAGGAAAGTCAGGCTCAAACCCGCCAAAGAAGGAGGGCATGCCTGAATGGTCTTCCTATTCCAAGGAAGAGGTAGAGGAAACTATACGCAAGCTTGCGAGGGAAGGTGTCCCTCCCGCAAAAATCGGGCTTATTTTAAGGGACCAGTACAGCGTCCCCCTTGTAAGCCGCGTTCTTGGGATGAGCATGAACGAATTCCTGAAGAAGGAGGACCTGCTCACCAAGTTCCCCGAGGACCTGCTCAGCCTTATTAAGAAAGCAGTCGGAATGAGGAACCACATCAAGGCAAACAAGGTGGATGTAAGCAACAAGGTAAAGCTTATCCATGTGGAATCCAAAATCCACAGGCTTTCCAAGTATTACCGCAAGACAGGGCGTGTGCCTGCAGGATGGAAGTATGACCCTGAGACCGCAGCGCTGCTCATAAAGTGAAGGTGTTCCTATGGCTAAACCAAGAAAATCAAGAAAAACGTCCGAGAAGAAGAAGGCAAAGGAATGGTATACAGTGCTTGCGCCCCAGGCATTCGACTCCAAGGAGCTTGGAGAGGCAATTGCTTCAGATGAGGGCAAGCTGGTGAACAGGGTCGTTCCGGTGAGCCTAATGGACATCACAGGAAAAATGTCACAGGCAAACATTTACACCACACTGGATTTCCGCATAAAGGACATCAAGGGAAAGACTGCATACACCGAGCTTATCGGGCACAGGCTCTCCCCAAGCTACATCCGCACCCTTGTGCGCAGGAGGAGGACCGTTCTCCATACTGTCAGGGACCTCCCCACAACTGATGACCGCACAGTGCGCATAAAGCTGATAACGGTTACCAGGGAACGCATCAGCGAGACCATGAAAAAGAACCTCCGCGAGGCAATTGAGAAGGAGCTGAGCGAGGCAGCAGGGAAGTACGGTTACTATGAGCTGATGCAGGAAATCATCTACGGAAGGCTTTCGTCCAAGGTCTTCAACAGGCTCAGGCAGATTACCCCAATGAGCAAGGTTGAGTTCAGGAAAACCGAGCTTAAGGAGGCACTGGAGTAGAGCAGATGTACGCGGGCGACCTCAGCTGGGAAGAATTCCAAAATGCAAAGGGGAAGCCCGCAATCCTTGTTTTTGGGGCAATTGAGCCGCACGGAAAGCACCTCCCCCTGGATACCGATTCCATAATTCCCTGGGAGATTGCTACCCGCCTTGAGAAGAGGGCGGATGCGGTTCTTTTCCCCCCACTTAATTATGGATATGTATACACTCTTCGCAAGTATCCAGGTGCACTGAGCCTCACTTCCCGCACCCTGCACACGGTTGCAGAGGAAATTTTTTCTGAATTGTTCCGGGAGGGATTTACCCGCGTCCTTGTAATAATCGGCCACGGAGGGAACACCGGCCCGGTAAAATCCGCACTAAAAGAGCTTTCTGATGATTTTGATTTCCGCGCCGCGGTTGTGGAATGGTGGAAGCTCACTGAAGCTGAAGCAGGGCATGCGGATGAGGTAGAGGCTTCACTTGTGGTTGCAGCAGGGCATGAGCTGCGCGCCCAGCCCGTGCAGGAACCCCGCAAAGACTATATGGGCGCAGTTGTCCCCGCCCCTGATAATCTTTTCACATCTTCAGGATACATTGGAAAAGTAGGAGATATAAGCAAGGAGAAAGGGGAGAGGATTTATTCCGAAGTTGTGGGAAAACTGGAGAAACTGCTCCAGAATGATTTATTGCTTGAATTGTGAGTTGACACACCCTGTGGGCCGAAGCCCGATTCTTATTATGGTGTGTCGAACGGCTTCAAGGCGGAAGCCCTAAAAAAGGTATTGAACCAAGAGGATACAGATGATAAGGGTGCGCTCGCTTATGCTTCCGCGCACCCACAGAGTGTGTGGTAACGATGATGCCAAATATGGATCCAAAGCAGATGGCCCGGATGATGAAGCAGATGGGCATAAACACAGAAGAAGTTGCAGCAGAGCGCGTAATTATTGAAACTGCGGATGAGAAGATGGTTGTTGAGCCTGCCCAGGTTACTAAGATTTCAATGCAGGGCCAGACCTCTTTCCAGATTTCCGGCAACGTGCGCACCGAGCAGTCCCTCAAGGATGAGGACATAGAGCTGGTAATGGAAAAAGCAGGCTGCACCCGCGAGCAGGCAACAGAAGCCCTCACAAAATCCGGAGGAGACATTGCAGAGGCAATCATTTCTTTCCAGCAGGAGGAAGCCTGATGGGCGAAGGAGTCGGTTATGCAAAAACAATTCTTTTTGGCGAGCATTTTGTAGTGCAGGGCTCCCATGCAATCGGAGCTTCCCTTTCCAAGGAATTTTCGGTAAAAATCACGCCTTCTGAAAAGCTCAGCCTGAATATTGAAACAGGGCAGATAGTTCTTGATGCTTCCCGCGCCATCCTGGATTCATTCAGCCTTCCCGAGAACTATTTTATAGAAGCGGAAACAGGTATCCCCAGCGGGGCAGGAATGGGATGGAGCGCTGCATACTCTGTTGCGCTTGCGCGTGCAGCTGCCGCAGAAAAAGGCGCCCGGCTGGACTGGAAGGAGATTGCAAAGCACGCATATGAAGGGGAAAAGGTTTTCCACGGGAACCCCTCAGGAATAGACAATACCCTTGCCTCCCGGAAAGGCGCAATTCTTTTCAAGCGTGGAGAAGAGCCAATCCCCATCAATCTCAAGGTCCCGCTCAACCTTGTTATTGCATATACTGGGAAAACAGGCTACACAAAGGAGCTGGTCTCGGGCGTTGCTCGGGTAAAAGAGGAGAAGCCCGAAGCATTTGCAGATTTAATGAGAGAGGTTGAAGCGATTGTGGTGGAGGCCCGCACCTGCCTCCGTGAAGGCAATCTCGGGAGGCTCGGAGTTCTGATGGACAAGAACCAGGAGTGCCTGCGCCAGGTCGGGGTTTCTTCCCCGGAGCTGGAGGAGCTGATTTCAATGTTCAAGGATGAAGGTGCGCTGGGCGCAAAACTCACAGGCTCAGGAGGGGGCGGATGTGCAATTGCTTTGGTAAGGAGCAAGAACGATACCTCCGCAATTCTGCAGCGTATAGGTAATAAGTACCTAATTTTTGAGGCGCAAATTGGCTGAGTTCCCTGTATCCTGTTCTTTCACACAGAACAACACATAAACCCCCTTAAAATTTTTTTCTCAATATATTCCTTTGCATGAATAAGGCTTTTGTTATACAGGCAGCTTCAGCCAGAGATGTTCCAAGGAAGATGGTGGAGCCAAATGCAAGGACCAGGGTAATTCCCCAGTTCCCCAAAACAATACGCGGGCTTGTTGAGGCACGCACCGCGCTTGATTCAGTGGATGTCCTTTCCCCGAAGCATTCCCCATTCAGGGAAGCAGTTTACGGCTACAATGCGGGGAGGCGCGAAATGGCCAGGAAACTGGCAATCTCTGTACATCTTGAAGCCCTAAAAAAGGGAGATATGGATTCTGCAGAAAGGATTGCAAAAAAGTTTGGCCTTAGTCCAGAAGATGTTGATGCCAATTTTGAATGCCTTTCTGAAAAGGAGCTTTGCAGGCTCCAGAAAACAGGCCCATTCCAGGATGGGCACCCGAAAGCAAGGTTCATTGAAGATGAGATACGCGAGGAAACACCTGAAATACAGCAAACAATAGACAGGCTCCTGGAAAAAAGGCTGATTGTCTTCGTTGAGGGGGGCGCAGACCGGCTTGCCGCCTTTAGTGAATACTGCCATGTGCTTGTGGAAAACATCCTGTATAGGTAGCGCTAGCTTGTTTTAGGAAGCCCCACCCTTTTGCAGAATTCTCTTACCTTGCACTCTTTGCATTTTGGGTTGCGCGGAAGGCACACGGTCTGCCCGTACCCGACCATTGCCCTGTTGCATTTGCGCACCAGGTTTTCCGGAAGGATTTCCAGCAGTTTTTTTTCCGTATCCAGCGGCTTCTTAGTCTTTACCCAGCCCAGCCTATTCGCAATCCTGTGCACATGCACATCCACAGCAAGCGTGGCCTTCCCGAATTCCCTGTTCAGGATTATGTTTGCGGTTTTCCTTCCCACGCCAGGGAGACTCATGAGCCCCTCCCGCGTACCCGGCACCTCTCCCCCAAAATCCTCCACAATCATCCTGCTCATCCCAAGGAGCTTCTTTGTTTTTGCCTTGTAGAATCCAATTGAGTAAACCAGATTCTGTAGCTTTTTTCCCCCTAGCGCAGCAACCGCCCCGGGCGTATCCGCCACCGCAAACAGCCTCTTGCACACTTTGTAGGTATTCTCGTCCTTTGCGCGCGCGGAGAGCACCGTAAAAACCAGTGCCCTGTAAGGAGTAGTAAGGATATCGTCTTTCCTGAATACGAATGCGCCCTTCTTTTTTCCCTCCTTCCACATGTTATCCAGAACTTCAGCATATTCCATAGAGCAGGAATAGGAAAGGAAAATAAAAAAAGGGAGTTGGCCTACTCCTGGCCAGCCTCGTGTATTGCCTTAAGGGCCACAACAGCTGCAGCAGGAGCGGCGAATGCGGTAAGGTAGTAGAGAACCCATCTTATCTGGTCTCCCACCATGGGGATCAGGTAAGTGAGGTTGCTCAGGCTAACCGCACAGAACAGGAATGTCAGTGATGCGAGAAGGAACTTCTCAAGCTCGTGGTCCTGCACATTCAGCAGGCCTACGATAACACCCAGGGCCGCCAGGAAGCTGATGGAAGTGGCTTCAGGAATCAGGGCAAATCCGGCGAATATGGCTACCAGCACACCAAGGAAGTATGCATAAGGGCCAACATCACCATGCCACTTCTTCATGTGCTTTTCAGCCTTCTTCATTTTCTTTTGCACTTTAATCCACCTGAAGCTCTTAATTTCACAAACTTTATAAATATTCCTTAAAATCCCAGAAGTAATGCGCCTGCAAGAAAAGAAAAAGAAGAAAAGGGATTAACCCTTTTTCTTTGGATGGGCCCTTCCTGCAGAGCGCTCCTTGGCCTTTACCATGATAATCCTGTCTGCAGTATTCTTCAGCGCAACGCTGAACCCGGGCTCCACACCGACTATCATGGTCTGTTTCCCGTGCTCCTTTACTTTGTTGAGCACAGGGATGAAATCGGTGTCCCTGGACATAATTGCAACAACATCCACATCCGGGTTCACAACCTGCTCGGTTGCCTCAACTGCAAGGGTTACGTCCACATCGCCCGTAGTGATTTTGGGCTCAAAACCCTGGTTCACCATCGCCTCAATCAATTTGTCCGAGGCATACTGGTCCAGGTAAATCTTTGCGAACCGTATGTTTCCGTATTCGGATACCTTGCGCTTCACTTCCCGCAAATCCACGGAAAGCTGCTTGCGGATGACGTTCGGGCCGTCCACAAAAAGGGCTATCTGGGGTGTTTTTTTTCCTAAAATATTTCCAAAAATTCCCATTTAACCACTTCAAAACTTGGTGCAGTTCCTTCACAAGTGAAAGTTAAAAAAGCTTGCGGCATTCTTTGCAGTAATCTCCCCTACCTCTTTCCCCGGAATCCCTGTAACCTCAGAAATGTACTCAATTGCATGCAGCACCCCGTCCACATTCCTCGTCACGTATGGCGCATCGGTTTCCACAACCATTTTTTCCAGCGGAATCTCTCCAATAATCTTTTTCCTGTTCTTTGAGTGCAGGCCAATTATGGAAACGATGCCTCCCATGTCCACTGCCCGCTTCGCCTCGTCCAGCCGGCCTGCAAAAAAATGCATCATGAATTTGCCCTTCCATCCCTCATCCTCAAGCACGTCCAGGCATTCGGATTCCGCCTTCCTTGAGTGGATTACCAGGGGCAGCTTCAGGCTCTGCGCAAGCAGTACCATCTCCCTGAACACTTCTTCTTCCAGCGCAAAATCCGCTTCGGTCTTTCCCCAGTGGAAATCCAGCCCCACTTCGCCCACTGCATTCGGAGCACTGTCCGCAATAAACTGCATCCATTCCCCAAGGTTTTCCTTTCCCTCCTTGAGGGCAGTCTGCGGCGCAATCCCAAGGGAAAACGGCACCTCCAGCTTTTTTGCAATTTCCGCATTCTTTTTGTTGGAGCCGTGAGAATAGCCCGCAGTGCAGGGAACAATTCCATGCGGGAGCTCTTCCAGCTGCTTCCCTGAAAAAGAGTCAAGGTGGCAGTGCGCGTCGACCAAAATTCCATGCGCCATGTTCAACCTTTAAAAAGAGTAATGTTATAAAACGTATAGAGTTTTCTTCGGTGAATTTATGAGCGAGAAAATATTTGCATCAGCCAAAGACCTTAAAGTAGGCAAATACGTACTTATAGAGGATATGCCCTGCAGGGTAGTAAGCATGGACAAGTCCAAGCCCGGAAAGCACGGGGCAGCAAAGCTCCGCATAGTTGCAGTGGACATATTCACGGGGCAGAAAAGGAACCTCCTCACCAATACCGGAGCTGATGTCGAAGTGCCCATAATCGAGAGGAAGAACGCGCAGGTACTCTCTGTATCAGGCACCAGCGCGCAGGTTATGGACCCGCAGAGCTACGAAACATTTGAAATTACAATACCTGAGGAACTCCAGGGAGAAATCAACGCAGGAGACGAAGTCGAGATGATGGAAGCCATGGGAAAGAAGGCAATCCTCAGGAAAAGGTGAAACTAATGGATTTTGAAATCAAGGAAAAGAAGGACAATAATCTTCTGGAAAGGACTGAAGTTGATGCACTGCTGTCATTTGAGGGGCCCACTCCCCCTGTCCCGGAAATGCGGCAAACTGTTGTGCAGAAGCTTGGGTGCAACCCTGACCTTATGGTGATAAGGAAGGTTGAGCCGGGTTTTGGCGAGCAGAGTGTAAAGCTCAGGGTACATATCTACAAATCCCCTGCCCAGCTTAAGAAAATAGAGGAGAAATTCGTTCTCAAGAGGAACAAGCTTGGCGAGGAAAAGAAAGAAGAGCCTCCAAAAGAAGAGAAGACAGAAGAGAAGCCTGCAGAAGAGAAAAAAGAAGAGAAGGCTGAAGAAAAGAAGGAGGAGTAGGTGCTTTAGATGGCAAAAGAAAAAAAGAAAGAGAAGCCCAAAAGGGAAGGAACACTCACAAAGCCATACAAGAAAGGGAAGCACTGCCCAAAATGCGGGCCGGGCGTGAAGCTTGCTGACCACAAGAACAGGCTTTCCTGCGGAAAGTGCGGCTATTACGAGAAGAAATAGATGCAGAAGGAAAACTTCCTCTCCCTGTTTATCTGTTCTTTTGTTTTTCTTGTTGCTTCTTATTTTAGTGGCCAATTTCCTGTTTTCTATCTTGCAGCATTCCTGCTTATCCCTGCATTTGCAGCCTTCCATTTTTTCGGGAGGGCCCCAGCATTAACTTTTCTGGTTTTCTCAATTGTTTACCTGCTGCTTTTTTCTGTCCAGCATATTTCCACGCTTTACCTCCACATGGGCTTCCTTTCTTTTTCGCTCTATTTTCTGTGGCCCCAGCGCAAGCCCCTTATTGAGGGATGCGGCCCTCCCCTCACGCGGATTGGATGGGGAGCTGCAATTTTCCTTTCCATGCTCGCAGTTTCTTTTATCGTGAATATCCTGATGTATTTTACGGGCTATGCTGACCAGGCCCAGATTCTGGACGTGGTTTCCGGCCTTCCACTCTACCTCCTTGTAATGGCATTTACCCTTGGTCCCCTGAGCGAAGAGCTGTTTTTCCGTGCCTTCCTTGTGCCGCGGGCAGGAGTCCTTGCATCTGCCCTCCTGTTCATGTTCACCCATGTTGCATATGGCTCTGCTTCTGAGCTTGCAGGCGCACTTGCACTCGGTCTCGTGCTTGGAATCGCATACAAATACCTTAAGGACCCTGTCCCCTGCATTGTTGCCCATTTCCTTTTTAACCTGCTTTCAGTAATCATGATACTCTGGGTGTATTGATGATTGTGCTTGGGATAGAGAGCACTGCGCACACGCTGGGAATCGGAATCTTCAGGGGCGGGAAGGTTCTTTCCAATGTCCATGATATCTACAAGCCCAAAGGGGAGGGAATAATCCCCAGGAAGGCTGCAGACCACCATGCTGATGTTCTTCCGCAGGTGCTTTCCGAATCCCTTTCCAAAGCTAAAATTTCACTTGGGGATGTAGATTTGTTTGCATTTGCCCAGGGCCCTGGGATAGGCGCGCCCCTCTCCGTAGGGTGCGTTGGCGCAAAGGCCCTTGCCCTGAAATGCTCAAAACCCCTTATTGGTGTAAACCACCCCTATGCTCACGTGAAGATTGCAGAATCCCTTACCGGGCTCAAAAGCCCCTTAATCCTTTACGTTTCCGGAGGGAATACCCAAATCCTTATTGAGGAAAAGGAAGGATTCCATATCCTTGGAGAGACCTTAGATATAGGAATCGGGAACCTTTTCGACAGTTTTGCCCGTGCAACCAAGCTTGAGTATGCCCACGGCTCCACTTTGGAGAAGCTGGCAAAAGGAGGGAAGTATGTAGAGCTGCCTTACACAGTAAAAGGGATGAACCTCTCATTCACCGGTTTGCAGACTGCGGCAATACGCGCTCTCCAGGACCACCCAGCAAAAGACGTTTCCTATTCCCTGCTTGAAACCTCCTTTTCCATGTGCTGCGAAGCGCTGGAGCGGGCCCTGTTCCTCACCCGCAGGAAATCAATTCTTGTCTGCGGAGGGGTTGCCCAGAACAAGCGCCTCCAGCAGATGCTCAAAACACTGGCAAAAGAAGACAGGGTTAAGTTCGGGGTTGCCCCGGATGAATATAATCGGGACAATGGCGCAATGATTGCATATGCAGGGGGACTCCTCTATAAAAAGAAAGGTGCAAAGCCCATAAATGAATGGGAACCGGAGCCGTTCCAGAGAATAGACTCATTCTAGCATATCTTCAGGGTACATGAGGTACTCCAGTTCGGTTTCTCCATCGGTTTCATCCAGCCCGAGAACTACCCCCTCCATCCATTCCTCCAGGAAAAATGTTTCCCCAAGGATTGAAACCTCTACCCATGCATCGCATACAGAAGCCCCTGGCACAATCTTCCAGAGAAGCACCCTGTCACCATCCAGGTTGATGCTTTCCCCCTCATGAAGAGAAAACCCTGTCTCGTTGCTTTCAAATTCAGCAAAATCTGCCCAGTCCCGCTTGAATGCTGCAGGGTACACAAACCAGTATTCTCCCCCTCCTGCCTCAAAGCTGTCCCTGTAATCCCCGGAGTCTGCGCACCCGCTTGAATGCAGCATAAAGTATTCGCTTTCCTTTGCCATAAGAAGCCTGCTCTTGTTTACTGCGGCAATAACAACATCGTTTTCCTCATCATAAACCCTGTGCCTTACACATTCCCCATTGCAGTCCAGGAGCAGCCCAGGCGGGTCGAATTCCACCAGCCTTATGCCTGTCTCATTACCTTCCCCTGCAGGCTCCTCTTCTTCAACAGAGGTTTCGTTTCCCCCAGGCACTTCCTCCTGCCCGGTTTCATTCCCCTCCGGGGCAGTTTCGCCAGTTTCTCCGGCAGGCTCTGCGGATTCCTGCATTGATTCATCCACAATAGCAACTGATTTGTGCACCTGCTTTATGGGGGGCCTGGGTTCCCCTTCCTCCTCCGCCCCTCCAGCCGTTTCGGCTTCACCCGGCATGGCGCATCCTGAAAAAAGAATAAGCAAAACTGCAAATGCAAGCGTTTTCCTCCAAAGCATGCACAAGCTATTGAACCCAAACTATTTACATATTTCTATTTCAGGCAATTACAAAATTTTTTGTAGGTATATTTAAATTTTCCTTAACTAACACTATCCCCTATGAGAACTTACAGGCTCATTGCTTCCGCCCTGCTGGCGGCACTCGCATTCATACTCCAGATTTCCAATGGAGTGGTCGGGATCCCGACAGGATTCGGGATGACCGTGGACCTTGCAGCTGTCCCGGTCCTTATTGCGCTTTTTGTGCTCGGGGCGGAATATGCGATGACTGTTGTTGCCCTGCTTGCACTGATTATACTTGCAACCTCCCCCACAGGGTATATAGGTGCACTTATGAAGATGGCCGCAACAATCCCAATGATTGTTGTCCCCTACATAATCGCAAAGGAGGAAAAAATCTACAGAGACCTTATTGGCGCAGTTGCGGTAATCCTCGGGGTGCTTGCGCTTTTCGCGCTTTCCACCGAGCTTGCCCAGATGCAGGGAATTGAGATGCTTGCAGGGATAGTTCCGCTGCTGGTTGTTGTGGCAGTGGGCTACTGGATGGCCAGGAAGGGAGGCAGGATTGACCTTTCCGATGCAAAGCTTGCCATAATTGCCCTGGCTATTGCTGCATTCTCAAGGAGCCTGATAATGACTTTTGCAAACCTCTATTTTGCAGGGCCTGTTTTCTACAGCATAACCCCGGAAGAGTTCATTGGGGCGCTTGATGCCCTTGTGCTCCCTCTTTTCGGCAGCGGGATGGGGTGGTTCGCAATATTTTTCTGGAATGTTGTGCAGTCAGCAATTGAGTTTGCATTTGCATGGGTGCCTGCCTACTATTTCGGGCTCGTGAAGAGGTACGCTGAATGATTTCCCTGAAAAACTTTTCCCTTTCATTTAAGGACAGGCAGGTGCTGCGCGGCCTGGATTTCGCCATTGGCAAAGGGGAGGCCCTTGGCATTTCCGGAAGCATGGGCTCAGGCAAAACCTCCCTGCTCTATTGCATGAAGGGAATAATCCCCCACCTGAAGAAAGGGAAGGTTTCCGGGAAGCTACAGGTAAATGGAATGGAGAAAAACAAGCTCCGCAGGGACGTGGGGATTGTTTTCCAGGACCCAAATGACCAGATTTTTTCCAAAAGCGTTTACGATGAGGTGCGCTTTGGGCTAAAGAACCACGGCTTCCGAAGCCCGATACTGGAGGAAAAAATTGAGGGCGCGCTTAATATGGTGGGGCTCTGGAGCCGCAGGGAAGATGACCCTTTCGAGCTTTCCCACGGGCAGAGGCAGAAGCTTGCAATTGCTTCTGTTCTTGCAATGGAGCCGGACCTCATACTCCTTGATGAGCCCACCGCAAGCATGGACCACCGAACCACGCTCGAAGTTTACAAGACGCTTGGGGAGCTGCGCGAATCAGGCAAGACAATAGTGGCAGTGGAGCACGATACTGATTCGCTTGTTTCTTTTGCAGATAAGTTCCTTATCCTGGACCATGGCCTCCAGAAGGCCTTCGGGGATGAGGATGTTTTTTCGCTTCCGGAAGTTGCAGAAGCAGGGGTAAAGATACCATGGGGCTTAAAAGAAAAGCAGGGCTGATTGCAGCCATTCTCCTGGTGCTTGCTGCCGTTCTTACACCCCTGGAGTATGCCCCTGCAGCCCTATTCCTGCTCATTCTATGGGCAGCTTACCACGGAGTTTCCATTATTGCCGCGCTTGCAGCCACAGTTGTTTTCTCCATTATGCTCGGGATTTCTGCATTAATACTTGGGTTTGGTTTTGAGCATTCCATACTTACCTCAATCCGCGCAGTCTCAATCCTGCTCCCTGCTTATGTGTACTTTTCCTACAGCTCGATGCAGGAGCTCATGGAGACGCTGGAATCCTTAGGGGTCCCCAGGGATTTCTCATTCATGTTCTCTATTACGGTTCCCTATGCGCATGTAATAGGGAGAAAGGCAAAGCAGGTGCGCATTGCCCAGAAAAGCAGGGGCTCCCGCTCCCCATGGGCAGTAATCATGCCTCTCCTGAATTTTGTGTTTGAGCGGGCAAGAATGCTTGCAATTTCAATTGAGTGCAGGGGATGGTTTCCTGGCTCCAAAGGTTAAGAATATAAATGCCCGGAGGGAAGAATATCCCACACCTGATTGTTGATTGCATGGAGAAAATGGAACGGCTCACCAGGCTTAAGGAACGGCATTCCGCCCTTGAAAAAAGAATCAACAGCATCGGCAAGGAATATTTCCAGGAGAGCCTCCGCCTCTCCATGGAGCTCGGCGAATTAATCGAGGAAATAGAGTCAACGCAGGAAAGGGAAAAAATCCCGAGAAACCAGGTCCTCAGCGCAAAGATAAAAATCGTGAAATACGGAATCAAGCTTTCCAAAAGGCTGAAATATTTTGAAGAGGAAGTCGTAATCCAGTTTGACAGGGGCAATATCACAAAGGAATTTGGCAAAAGCCTGATTTCAGTTACAAAGCGCATTAAAGACAACAAGATGCATCTTGCAAAGCAGGAGTTCAGGCAGTTCCAGGGCATCATCGACCTGAGCAGGGAACATGATGAATCCAGTGCCAGGCTTGAGTCTGAAGCCAAGGCACTAAGGAAGGAACAGTACCGCATAAAGGAGCTGCTTAAGGGCCTTTCCTGGCTCGATTCCCAGAGCGTGGACCTAGAAAAGGCCCGCAGGCACGAGCACTACCTTGAAAAGCTGGAAGAGCTTGGGAAGCTGAGGGAGGATTACCTGCATTCCCTTCTTTCCAGGCCTGTTTCTTCCCTGCTTGCGGAGGCAGCCCCCCTTAAAGAACACCTTCCTGATTTCCCCTCAGAATCCGAAATGGCAGAAATGAGGCAATTCTTTTCCGCCTACCCTGCAATCGGGGAATCCAGCCTGAATAAGCTCTGCGGCATGTTCTCTTTCAGCGAAAAAAAGCTTTCCCACATGTGCCCGGAAACCTCCAGGTTCAGGAAAACCCTGCTTCCGCACAAGGCATGGTTTGAGTCCATGCGCACCCTGGACCTTTCCAGCTTCCTTGTTTTGGAGGAGGGCGATGAAGCGATGCCTGGCTTTTATTCGGAACATGTTCCAGGGGCGCAAAAAATAGCTGAAGGGCTCCGCATCCCCCCCAGGGAAAGGGCAGCCGCGCTGCAGGAATACAAAAAGAAGCAGGAGATAGAGAAAAAGCGGAAGGAGCTTTCGGCATATTCCAAAGAAGGCCTGGAAAAGGAACTGGAGGAAACAGAGTCTCTCCTTGGGTTCCTTGAATCTGCCCCTGGTCCCGAAGAGGAGCCCCAGGGCCAAAACCAGGGTTTGCTTTCAAGAATCTCCTCTTTTTTCAAAACATGAACCGAGGTTAAGAATATAAATATTCAAGGATAGTGGTTTTTGATGCTGTTCCTCAAGAGGCTCGCAGTTCTGATGTTTTATGCAGCATTGCCACTGCTCATACCCCTGGGCTACAGCCTTTACCTTGAAGACGGGGCCTGGGCGCCCATCGCATTCACAATACTCGTGCTCGCCCTCCCTGCAGTCCCCGAGCTCCTGAGACATATTTTCCAGAACATAAAGAATTTCATTCTTTCTATTTTCAAGCCGGATACCCCGTTCAATTACGCGAACCTCCTGGACCTTGAGAAGATGCGCGAGGAGGTTTCTGAGCTTACCCTGGGACAGATTCTTGCGCTTGTCTCGGCTGCATGGCTCATTATCCCTGCAATCTCCTGCATCCCCTATCTTGCATACTCTTTTGGGCCGGTGGATGCATATTTTGAATCTATTTCCGGATGGACTTCCACAGGGCTTTCCGCCCTCCCGAATTTGGACGGGCTCCCGCCCAGCATAATACTTTACAGGAGCACAACCCAGTGGGTTGGCGGCCTGGGAATTGTTATTTTGATGCTTACTGTGATGAAGGGAAGGGAAGCAAAACATTTCCTCAGGGCAGAGGGGCGCACACCCACGGACGTGGGGATAAGCCGGACTGCGGGCTCCATCTGGGGGGTTTACCTCCTGCTCACGCTTATCGGAATCGCGCTCCTCTATGCAGTTGGATTTAACCCTCTGAATTCCGTGAACCTTGTTTTTGCAGGGGTCTCAAACGGAGGATTTTTCCCGTTCAATTCCTACACTTTCAATGATTTCCAGAAGTTTGCCCTTGCAGGCCTTATGTTCGGGGGCGCAACCAGTTTTATTTTCTACAAGAACCTTCTTGCCCGCAAGTTCAGGGAAGCATTCCTGGATGAGGAGCTCTGGCTTTACATTATGATTACCCTGGTTGCGGTTGCCCTTATCTACATTGTGAGCCACGAAGGGCTGTACAATACCCTTCTAAATTCAATCTCCGCAATTGCATGCGGGGGATTTGCAATCGGAGACCTCTCCATCATGGGCGCATTTCCCATCTACATCCTCATCCTCCTGATGCTAATGGGGGGGATGATGGGCTCCACCACCGGAGGGATGAAGCTCTGGAGAATACTGGTAGTGCTTAAATCCATCCTGCGCAATATTAAGTCCGCATTCCTCCCTCCAGGAGCAGTCCAGGTTGTAAAGATAAACGGGCGGCCGATAAGCGAGGAATTCATTGTGGAAAGCTCCACATTTATTTTTGCATACGTGATTCTTTTCCTTTTTGGCTCCGGGGTGCTGATGGCGATAAATTATGAGATTGAGGATTCCATGTTCATGATTGCCTCTGCGCTCGGGAACGTGGGGCTTGCGATAATCCCCATCCCTGCAATGGCCCAGGGAACTAAGATATTTTTAATTGCTTTGATGTATTTAGGTCGTATTGAGATTTTCCCGAGTCTCGCACTCATGAGGTACCTGCTGAGGAGATAAGATGAAGATTCAGATATTTGGCGCTGGAAGGGTTGGAACTAACCTTGCAAAGCTTTTGGAGAAAAAGCACGAGGTTACTATTGTGGATATAGATAAGGAGGTTTGCGACCAGCTCGCAAGCGAATCCGATTTCAATGTAATACATGGGGACACCACCGACCCTGCGCTCCTGGATGAGCTAAAGCTAGGGGAAGCAGACTTTATTTTTGCAGTTACCGGGCATGAGGAAGCCAACTTCCTTATTGCACTCTATGCAAAACAGGCAAAATGCAAGAGAGTAATCTGCCGTGCCTCAGAACCCAAGTACTCAAAACTGATGCAGAGGCTTGAGGTTGAGCCGCTCCTGCCTGAGTTCACGCTTGCGCGCGAGCTTGCAAGCATGGTGATGCACCCGGTGATTACACTTCTCCTGGACCCGCGCTTCTCCCAGATTGAGATGATTGAGAAGCCTGTTGCAGGAGGGATTGACGGAAAAACTGTTGCAGAGGCATGCGAGAAGGAAAAGGCCACGATTGCCGCAATTTATGATGGGGAGAATTTCCGGCCTGCTGCCCCGGACCTTAAGCTGCAGAAAGGCATGAAGGTCGTGATTGTAAAGCACAATCCCAAGTAAACACTTTAAAAAACAAACCTTCCACTACTCCAACTATGCCCCCCGGATATAAGTTAGGAAGGATGGACAGGGGTGCTGTTGCCCGTCCCTATAAGTCATCCCGTTCTGGAAATGGAAGGGCAGGCCCTGACCGCAATGCCCTTTCCCATGCAGAGAAAAAAGAATTAGACAAGAGGTTGCTCAGGGCAGTCAGCAGCTCCTCTGATTCCAGAAAACTTGTCTCCCTGCTTGAGCGGGGAGCTGACCCAAATGCGAGGGACAGGAAGCAGGACCTGACTGCTCTCATGATTGCTGCGCGCAAGGGCAAGGCAGGTTTTGTCGGGGTGCTTCTTGATTTCGGGGCGGACCCGCACTTGAAAGGCCATGGAAGCTCAACTGCATATGAGCTTGCCCAAACCTGGGGCCACTGGGACGTGCTTGATGTTTTCCGTGAAAAAAGGGCAAATACTGTTTACGATTAGGCTTCCATATAATATTAAAAACACTTTGATAGAACTTTAGTTCGCTTACAGGTGTATTTGAATGACAGAAAAAAGACCTTTTGATGTTTTGAACAACGCACTGAACAACACTGTTGTTATTGGCCTTAAGGGAGGAGTGACCTTCCGCGGCATCCTTGCTGCGTATGATGTCCACATGAACCTGGTGCTCGAGAAAACCGAGCTCCTTGAGAACGATGAAGTGAAGAAGGGCATCGGAACCTGCCTCCTCCGCGGAGACAGCGTTGTCTATATCTCCCCTTCCTAGCCGAACCACAGAGGGGAGTTCTCTCCCCAACTTAGTCTTTATGTCGGGCTTGTAGCTCAGTAGTAGAGCGCTCCCTTGGCATGGGAGAGGCCGGGGGTGCGACTCCCCCCAAGTCCATGGAATTTTTCGCTGCTGTTTTAACCTGAGGTAAAAATTTCTGTAAAAACATGACCCGTTTTACGCTAGTCTTTTTGTGTTCTGCACCCAAAGAAAAAGCATTTTCAGATATTACTCTTTGTTTTACTTGAACGGGTTTGTTGCATTCATCCACTTTACTTTCTCAAAATCCTTTTCATTTTCGGTAAGAATTTCCTTAATCCCGTTTTCCTGCATTGTTGCAGCGAGGAGCGCATCAAAGAAATGGATTCCATAAGCATTAGAAACGGAAAGCGCTTCAACCACAGTGCCCCCGGAATACTCCAACAGCGTAGAAAGCTTCATGAACCCGAACAGGTACTCCTTTACTGTTTCATGGTCCACTCCGGGCCGGGCTTTCTCGCGCAGCACCCTTGAAAACTCCACCAGGTTCTGCACGCTGATGCACATCCTTTTCTCATTTACCAGTTTTTCTATTGTTTCCACTGCTTTTTTGTGCCTTTTCTCCCCTTTCTGCACGGAATAGATAAGCACGTTTGTATCCACGAGCACCTTACTCATAAATCTCAGCCCGCTTCTTGTACATCCTGTAGCTGAAGCTCACTCCCTCCTTCAGCTTCCTGAAGAATTCCTCTTTGAGCTCTGTTTTGCTCTTTTTCTCCATCCCTCTAAGGGCTTCAGAGACAATCTCGCTGAGTGAGCCTTTCTTCCCCCCGTATTTCTCCTGCGCAAGCTTCCTTAGCTTTTTTTCATCTTCATCGTCAAGTGAAAGGTAAATGTTTCCCATGTCCTCACATCCATATTTAACTATCTAATGGATATATAACTTTATAAACTTGCTGATTGGCTTTCCTTATTGGCTCAGCTGCACTTATTATGGATGCACTTGGGGAAGCAGAAGCAGAAGAAGCCCCGGGCGCAGAAGCAATTGTTCCTGCCCTGAGCCCAAAAAGTGATAAAAAGAAGCTTCCTTTGGTTAATCCATGCTAGACCACTTTAAGCGAAACCCTTATAAATAACTTTATTTCTTAAATTAACTGGTGGTAATGATGGTGCGCACATCAAAAACCCAAAAACAAAAAGAACTTTCTTCTTCTCCAGTTAAACCCCGGTTCAATAAACGCCTGCTTGAGAGGATAGGGCACAGGGCAAAAGCAAAGCTTGATGCACTCAAGAAAACCGCTATTGCCTTGGGAATAGGGGTAATGGTTTCATGCG
>WJMK01000008.1 GCA_014727975.1 Microcaldota archaeon
CACCGACACAGACACCGACACAGACACCGACACAGACTCAGACACGGATACGGGCACAGGCCCGGATGCCGACACAGACACCGACACAGACACTGATTCAGATACGGATTCAGACACTGACACCGATATAGATACCGATACGGATTCAGATACGGACACCGACACAGATACAGATACGGATGCCGACACCGATACTGATACAGATGTTCATGATTATTTATACGTGGACACAATTTCGGGACCTGGTTTTGAGATTACAAGATCTGCAGCATATCACACTTGTGTGCTTTTTTCTAGCTCCGCAGCGGAGTTCTCAACAACAGATGGAACACTTACAGTAGAAGGAATCAACCCATTTGGAGATTTTGAGCCCGACACCCGCACTGGCTCTTCGGTTTATTATATCAGTGCAAATGATGGAGAGGTGGAGATGTCCCCTTGCGCTTTCTTTAATGGAATGCCCACTGGGAACGGCATACTTATACTTGAAGCAGATGACGGAAGGAACTATGCATTCCTCATGGAGAATACCACTGATGGATACCTTCCGGTTGAATATGAATATGGCAGCCACACGAAGTTTGCAGAATTTTATGACTATGGAGGAATGGGTTACCCCACCCCAACAAGCAAGGACGAGTTCCATTTGCTGGGGGGGACACAAGTTTACCATAATTCCCAGGTTACAGTTGAATCAATAGGGGTTGCAATTACATGGGGGACCACAGCAAGCTTTTCTCCTGCACTACTCCCTATAGATTCAGGGGCAGGGTTGCTTTACCATATTTATTATGAAAATGATGCATTTGCGCCTGGGGTAGACGGGGAAGTGCTCGCAGCAGAATCAATTGGGGAAACGGTTGCGGGCTTTGAAGATGGAAGCGTAATCTCTGCAGTGGTAACAACACCCGGCAACATGGAAATAACATATTCGGGCAGCGAAGACATTTCGATAGAAGTCGATCCTTTCTTTTAAGCTTCTTATTTACTCTTTCCTTCTTCAGAGTTAGCTTTATAAATTAGCTGTTCCAATTATCCGTGCAAGGTGTTGAAAATGAGTGTTAGGCTTTCTAAGATGTATGGAATGGAGATTTTTACAGATGGCGGAAAATATGTAGGCAGTGCCCAGGACTTCATTATTGACCTGGAATCCGGAGAGATTTCAAGGTTCCTTCTTGAGCCGCTTTCATCCTCAAAGGAAAGAACAAAGGAAGTTCTCAAGGAAAAAAGCGTGCTCTACAAAAACGTGAAATCCGTAGAAGACGTAATCGTGGTCACGAAGGCCCAGTGAGCAAATGTCTGGGAAGCAGGCAATCCTGGCCATAATAGCCATAATTGTCGGCGCCGGGCTCGGATATTTCTGGAACCTGAACCGCCCAGAAGACCCTATTGAAATAGTTGCCGGCCTTTCGTTCCTTGCAATAGTCCTGGTTTACTTTTCCCTGCATTCTATGGGCAAACATTAATGCCCATTTCCTTCACAATGGCCTCAAGTTTCTCTTTTTCAAATTCCCCTCTCTCAACTATTACGCACCCTTCCCCAGGCTGGCCATAAACCAGGGCCTCGTCCCTAATAATCATTGCAAAAGGCAGCGCAAACAGGTCTTCCTCCCCTTTTACATAAAGCCCGCCCCCTTTTTCAAGGAGCCTTTTTGCAACCAAAAACATTTCCTGGTTCAATTCACCGGCCTCTTTTTCGGTTTCTTCGGGCTTCGGGTAAGACTCCATGAGTTTCTGCTTTATCTTTTTCCCGACCGGCCTCCTAAGTGTTTTAAGGTCAAATACTGCAACAAATGGAAGTTCCCCCTGCTCCAGGAAATTAAAAACAATCTCGTCTCCTACTGCAACTATTTTCCTCCCCCTCAGCATTTCCCTCGCTTCTGAAAATGAAACCACTTTCCCAAGCGGTTTTTTAAGGCTCTCCCTCATTCTTTCACTAATTTGGGCCATTGCGCATATTGCGCATAATTAATTTAAAAAGGGAAAAGAATGGGAAAAGAAAAGCTTTCAAAAGACACAAAGCTGCTCAGCCTGAACAGCTTTTTTACAGATATAAGCACTGAAATGATTGTCCCCCTCCTCCCGTTTTTCATTACCCAGACCCTTGGCGCCCCTGCCCTCATCCTGGGCTTGATAGAGGGCTGGGCAGAAGTTTCTGTTTCCCTGCTGGATATGGCTTCCGGATGGCTCTCGGACAGGATCAAGAAAAGGAGGCCACTTGTACTATTTGGCTATTCCCTCTCAGCAGTCACCAAGCCGCTTTTTGCATTTGCTTCTTCCTGGCCCCAGCTTTTCATGTTCCGCTTTGTGGAGCGAATGGGCAAGGGAATCCGCAGGGTGCCCAGGGACGCAATGATTGCTGCAACTGAAACCAAAGCCCAGATGGGCAAGGCATTTGGATTCAGGAAAATGATGGATTCTGCAGGTGCGATGCTCGGGCCGCTCATCGCCGCATTTCTTGTTTTCCATTTTGGCGGGGAGATGCCTGAAGGTGAGATCTACCGCGCCATTTTCCTGCTTGCATTTATTCCTGCAATAATAGGGGTAGCCCTTCTTTTGCTTGTAAAAGAAAAGAAGGAGGAGATCGCAAAAATATCCTCCAGCGCCCGCGTAGTTTCAAAGGATTTTTCCCATTTCCTTATTGTTGCAGCATTTTTCTCCATCGCCCAGATGGGGATTGCATTTTTTATACTCAAGGGGGGTGAAGCCCTCCCTCTTGTACTGGTGCCGATTGCCTATCTTGCATACAATGCGGCGTACACGGTTTTTGCAATGCCTGCAGGCATGCTCACCGATGCGCTTGGCCCCAAGCGCATGCTCACCGCAGCATATTTTCTTTTTGCAATAATCTGCCTGCTTTTTGCTTTCCTAAGTGAAGCTGCAATGATGCTTGCCCTTTTTGGGGCATTAGGCATCTTCATGGCAATAATGCAGACCACGCCCCGCGTCTATCTTGTGCAGACTGCGCCAGGGCACAAATATGCAACTGCAATCGGCACCTACCAGGGCGTAACCGGCCTTCTTCTGCTTCCAGCAAACCTAATAGCAGGCGCACTCTGGGAAGTGCACTTTGCAGGGGCCCACCTTCCATTCATCATCTCCGCAGGAATAGCAATAATCGCAATGCTTGCGCTGATATTTTTTGTAAAAAGCCCACTCCAAAAGAGAACCAGGACTCAAATCTCATAGTGCCCTGTTTCGTTACCTATTATTATTTTCCAGTATTTGGAAAATACCCCGTTCTCAACAACCCCTGGAATCACGTTCAGGATTTTCTCAAATTCCTCAGGTTCTCCCTTGACTTCCCCCCTGCAGTCCAGGATAAAATTGCTGTTGTCGGTAACGACCGGGCCCAGCTTCTTGCCCCCGACACGAAGCTCCGGCTCAAGGCCCAGCTTCCTTACCTCTCCCATCACATATTGGTATGCGAATGGCACGACTTCCAGCACAACAGGATAGCTTTTCCCCGGGTCTGCCTTCCCCTCATCTGCAATAACAATGAACTTCTCTGCTGCATAATCAACAATTTTTTCCCGAGTAAGGGCGCCCCCTCCCCCTTTAAGCACATACCTTTTCCCCACAATATCTGCCCCGTCTATTGCAATATCGACTTTGCCTTCCAGAGGCATTACAGGTATCCCTGCTTTTTTTGCCAGTATCTCAGTATCAAATGAAGTTACTACACCAACTGCAGAAATCCTCTCATCTTTCATTTTCGCCCCCAGCATTTCCACGAAATAAGCAGTAGTAGTGCCGCTCCCAAGCCCAACTACCATTCCATCTTCAACATATTCCAGAGCCCCCCTTGCGGCGTTCTCTTTTGCAGCAGTCATACTACTCTAATTTACCAAACAATTAAAAATCTCTTCTGAGTTTTAAACATGGTGAAGATTTGGCGGTCTTGAAGAAACAAAAGGCAGAAAAGAAAAAGACGGAGATGGAAAGCACGCCCACAAGAGTAGAAGATGAAACCCAGCAGCTTGAGCAGCTGCTTTATCTGCTTGCAAATGCAATGGATGCAAAGCTTGACCGCGGTTTCTCAGGGGGCGTAATGCTCAAAAAAGGAGGAGGGCATTCTGATTACGCATTCATGCTTGGGATAGGGCTGGTTGAGGGAAGCACAACCGATGAGCGCGCAATAGAAACCCTTGTTGAGCATACAAAGACCGAGAAGAAAAGGACCGCTGCACTAAAGAAAATGCGCAAGCTCTTCAAGAAGCTTTCAGAAGGCAGGCGCACCACGCGCCCGGAAAGGTACATCTCATTCAGGAACGCGGCAAAGGCAAAAGCAGCCGAAGAGCTGCTGGAAAGCTACGGGTTCGCTGTAAGGCGCAAGAAAGGGGCCAAGGGCTTTGAGATAACCGGGCTCCCCAAAGATGCAGGCAAGGCCCTCAAGAAAGTCAAAAAGGACGTACTTAAACGTGCAGAACAGGCATACCTCCAGAATGAGGATGCCGGCCGTGCCGCAAAGCAGCGCATGAGGGAAAAAACGATGAAGGAACTTTATCTGGACCTGGAGCGTACCGAGCTCGCATCAAAGCGCGCCCGCAGGGCAAAGGACTACCGCAAGATAACAATGCCCCCCAAGGAGGAGAAGGAAGGGGAAGAATATTCAAAAGAAGGGATTGCAAAAATTGATGTTTATGATGCATGCTGGGAAATTGAGAACCACCTATTTGAAAAACACACCCCTAGCAGCCTGGAGAGGCTACGCATTGCCCAGCTGCTCCAGAGGAAGGATGTGCTCAAGGAGCTGCGCCACTATGGGGCCTTCGACCTTTTTACTAATGAAGAGTTCAAGGCTGTTGTCTCTTCGCTCAAAGGAGGCAGGGGCCTTGCCCGCACCAAGATAAAGGGAACAGAGTTTGCAGAGCTGCGCGCCCGCAGGGCAAAGGGAAGGGAAGGCGCAAGCCCGCTTGCCAAGCCATGGAAGCCAGTAACCGAGCTGGAAGAAGAAAGCATAAAAGCGCTGGAGAAGGGGCAGAAAGCTTCATTTGTGCGCAACAGCTACGAGTCTGCAGCCCAGACAATTGCAGAACTTGAGCAGCGCTATCCGCGTAGGGCAGTTACCTGGAAGCATACCCCTGAATTCAGGGGAGGGAAGGACCGCGGGGAATGGATAATCACCGTGGAGAAACCAGGAACAAAGCCCCCTTCTGCACGAGAATGGATCCTCTCTACTTTCCCAAGGGAAGCCAGGAACCGGGATTTCTATAGCGCAGTCACCAAATCCATAAGGGGGGAGGAAGCCGCAATTACTTTTACAAGCGAATCAATCCCGCGATGGATGAGCACTGCGCTTGATGCCGGAAAGTCCAAAAAGGAACTGCTGGTGTTCAGGGACACTTTCCGCAGGAAGCTCGCATCAAAAGGCATAATTATCCCAAAAGAGCTGAAGGGGAAGCGCAAGTCCCGGATTGAGGGAGGCAGGAGAGTCTACTACTACAGCTTCACCCTTCCATTCTCAGGCAAGGATTTCGGTGGCAAGCTCGAGGTTGCGCGTGCGGATGCAAAGAAGCGGAGGATTCCCAGGCTGAAGGAAGTTACTTTCGGGGAAGGGAATGCGGTTGCCCGCAGGTCCGGGCGCCCTCTGGAAAAGCGTGTTGCTGAGAAGATTGCAGCAATGAGGAAGGAGGAGGAGGCCCGCCTGGCCAGCCGCGGCAAAAAGAAGAAAGGAAAGAAGGAGAAAAAAGCATAGCGGCATTAAGGCAAGGCTTTTATTCTTTCCCGTCTTTTTTAATTTATGAGAAGACTGCTGTTCATCCTCTGCTTTGTTGCGCTCCTCTCAGCAATGAGCGTTGAGCTTGAGCAGGAAAGCCAGATATTCATCGAATACAAAATTGAAGAACGTGGGGCACTGGACTCAAGCCTCACAATTGTGGTTTTCAAAGACAGCACCCAGTATGATGTCCTGCAGGTTTCCGGATTCAACGGCCTCCATACCGGAAGGATTGAGGCACTGGAGCCGGCCACCTACACATTCAAGGCATACAACCTTGATACAGGGGAGGATGCAGAGGCGAGCATAACTGTTTCCCCCCAGAGCATGGGGATGCCCAATGAGCAATCAGTAGAACAGATAAAAGAGGATGTTGCCCAGGAACAGGCCTCCCTTGAGCAGGTTTCTATGCAGTTTACCTGGCTTCCTTATCTAATTGTGGCCCTTCTTGTGGTTATCGCTGCCCTGATTATCTTTGGAAACCCACTTAAAAAACCAAAGAAAAAGAAGTAGCTCACTTCGGTGCAATATAGATATCTTTTTAAATTCTCCTTGAGTAGTTTTAACCAGGTGTGTAAGTTATGGCTATTAAAGGGTCCGTTCAGGAGAAGAAAAAGGCAGCAGAGAAGAAGGTTGAGAAACTAATTGGCAATATTGCAGGGAAGATGGACGATTCGCTTGAGGCGGATGCGCTTCGTGAATTGGTCGGCCCAAAACAGGATGAAAAGCGCGAAGGGCATACAATCTGGTTTGAAGAGGGCCAGAAAACTGATTTTGAAAAACTTGCTTCTCTTTTCTCTGATTTGGGGGTAAAGGCAGCAGTTGCGTATGATTCCGAATCCGAGATGTGGACCTTTTCAGTAGGCAAAGACGTTAAGGAGATGGCAAAAAAGCCTGCTGCAGAATCACCCTTTAAGCAAAAAACACCTGCCCCGGTGGAGCGCGCCGTGCCAAAGCCCAGGGAAAAAGAAGAAAAGACCACCAAGGAACAAGAGAAAAAAGAGCTTGCAAAAAGCCTGAAGCAGGTTTCCGGAAGGAACGGGGAAGGCATGCTCCAGAGGGTCAGGAAGCTCATGAAATGGAAAGAGCAGCTTGAATCGGCCCAAAAGCGCCTCGAAACCCTCCAGGGCCAGACACCCGAAACAAAGGCAGGCAGGGACAAGAGGGTAAAGAGCATAGTCGCAGAACAGAAAACAATCAAAAGGCTGAAGAAAAGAATAGAAGAGCAAGAGGACGTGCTCAGGAAATTCCTTGCAGACTACAAAAAAATAAAGGAGCTCAGCACAGGCATTGGGGACAAGGTTATGGCATCCCTGAAGCCCTATGCGCTTGCATCTTCAAGCAAGAGGGCGCAAAAAGCATTAAATGAGCCATTCAGGCCCCTTGAAAGGGCCAAGAAACAGCCCAAGCCTGAACAGGGCCCGATCCCTGCTTATCTTGGGGAGGAAACCCCTGAGCCTGTTTCTGCAAAAGCAAAAAAGCCAAAGCCAGAAAAAGAAAAAGAATACACCCCTGCAGAGATCGCTTTTGCAAACTGGAGGAATGCGGA
>WJMK01000009.1 GCA_014727975.1 Microcaldota archaeon
TACAAGCGACATAGGCATATCAATAGGGGGCTCCAACAACACCCTGATAAATAATTCAAGGATATACAATAATACAAATTATGGGGTGTACAACGCCAATTCAAACTACACCAACTCTTCAAACAATAACATAACTGAAAATGGAATAAACGGATTCTACCTGGATGGGGCAAGCCAGAATAATGATGTCTATAACAACTATGTGTGCTTCAACGGACTGGACATAAACAACGCAAGTGCCGCGACCAGCGGCACAATCGATACTTGTGATTCCTGGCAGGGATGGAGTGAAAACGGGCATCCAGGATGCACATACAGATGCACAGACATGTGGCACACTTTCTACGGGAACACAAGCGGCTACCTGGTGCTTGCTGAGCAGAATGCATCCGTATTCGAGTATAGGTGGACTGCAGAAGGATATAACCTTTATGCAGTAAATACAGAAAAGAGCCCAAGCCTGGTCTGGTCAGACCTTATAGCCCTTGGAAGAAACGAAACAATCCAGCCATCATCCAACGACTTTACGGAAATGGACACGCTTCTGGAAACCTCATCCTTCCCAGATGATGTAAATTTCACTTACTCAACAGACGGATCTAATCCGAAATTGACAAGGAACAGGGAGGTCTGGAACGAGCTGGTCCAGTTTATCCCAATAGCCAACTCCACAAACAGTTCTTCATTTGTTACAGGCATACTCTGGGACAATTCAACGGATACGGACGGGCAGTTCAGCCTTGTGGACAATGAAACCCTGGTCCTGGTAGCCCCTGTAAATGCAAGCACTGCTGGCGCATATGGGACCTATGATTATGAAATAAGGATACCTGATACCTTTGATACCTATGTGCCTGGCTCAACCACAGTAGACATTTATATGGAACTCAAGTAGGCTGCCAAATCGCTTTTCAATCCAGGATCCCCGGGAGACCAGCAACAGAATCCAGCACAAAATCAGGCTCCAGCCCTGTTTCTTCAACCTCTTCTTTCCTGGACACTCCGCTTAGCACAAAGCAGGATTTCAGCCCTTCCTGCTTTGCCATAAGGATATCTGTTTCCAGCCTGTCCCCGACCATCAGGGTTTTCCCCTTTTCCAGACCATGCTCCTTTACAATGATGTCCAGCAGGTACGGCTGCGGCTTGCCTATTATGATGGGCTTCCTCCCTGTGCTTTTTTCAAGTGCTGCAGTAATCGCGCCTGCACCAGGCTTAAGCACCCCGTTTTCCACAGGATAGCTTGCATCTTCATTGGATGCAAGAAAGACACCTCCCCCGATTATTG
Source organism: Microcaldota archaeon (assembly GCA_014727975.1). Taxonomy (GTDB): domain Archaea; phylum Micrarchaeota; class Micrarchaeia; order Anstonellales; family Bilamarchaeaceae; genus CAIKOA01. The sequence continues at coordinate 1,286 of WJMK01000009.1, forward strand.
CCTGGAATGCGGCAACCAGCTTGTCGTAGCTAAGATGCACATCCAGGCTTGCAACCACTACTTCTGCCTTATTGCTGTTGTCAATCTTGATGCCGTTTTTTTCAAGCTCCTCCTGCATCCCCCTGCTGAAAGCAAAAGCGCTCTTCCCAGGGAATTTCTCGCTTATGTATCTTGCGGTACCGTATGAGCTGGAATACATCTCATCCACATAGGCCTCAAACCCAAACCCCCTGAGGCGCTCCACAAAGAATTCCCTGGGATGTTCCCCATTATTTGTAAGGAAGAAAATACCGAACCCCCTTTTCCTGAGTTCTCCCAGGGCATCTGCTGCATCCGGAATGGGCGTTTTTCCCCTGTGCAGCACCCCGTCCATATCAAATATGATATTTTTTATTTCCATGGCTAAGATTACAGACCCATACTTATTTATTCCTGACACGGCCAATCCATTCCATGCACAAGGTTGCCTGCCTTTTTTCGGGCGGAAAAGACAGCGTATTTGCAGCATTCTGGGCCCTTTACAATGGGTGGGGCCCGGAACTTGTTACAGTGTTTCCTGAGCCTTACTCAATGATGTTCCACCATCCCAATGCAGAGTGGACAAAGCTGCAGGCTGAGGCCATGGGCCTGGAGCAAATCACGTTCAGGGTAGGCAGGGAAGATGAGCTGGAAAAGCTCAAGGAAGTTCTTTCAGGCATGGGCATAAAAGGCATAATTGCCGGTGCAATCTCAAGCGAATACCAGAAGCAGAGAATAGACAAAATCGGGGAAGAATTAAAGATTCCCACATATTCCCCGCTCTGGCACAAGGAGCCTGCACTTGCAGAAGAGCTTAAGCATTTCCAGATTTACATTACTGCAGTTTCTGCAGAGGGCTTGGGCCCGGAGCTACTTGGGAAGAACTTCCAGGAGCTAAAAGAAACAAAGAATATACACCCGCTCCTGGAAGGTGGGGAAGGGGAAACTTTTGTTGCAGATGCCCCCTTCTTCAAAAAAAGGATCGAGGTACTTGAATGGGAAAAGGAGTGGGACGGGGTGCGCGGAGTAGCACACATAAAAGAAGCTAACTTGGTGGAGAAATGACAAATTGGCTATTATACAGAGGAGAGAAATTCAATGCGAATTTCTTTTACCAGTCAGGTGTGGACGTGGACCACTCTTTCCTGCTGGTAAGCAGGGAGAGGAGGGTACTCCTGGTCCCGGAAATGAACAGGGATTATGCCGAATCCCTGTTCAACGGGGAAGTAATCACATATGGAAAAAAAGCACTGGAGTCCATCTCCAAAATACTGAAAAAATCAGAAACGCTTGGGCTGGATTTCCGCAACCTCCCAACATCATTCTACACGAGAATCTCAAAAACATACAAAAAAACAAAAGACATTTCTGAAGAGCTTGCAGAGGAACGCAGCCTGAAGGGAAAAAAGGAAGTTTCCAAAATCAAAAAGGCAGCAAAAATCTCCAGGAAAATAATTGATGCTGCAGGAGAATACCCTGAGCCCACAGAGCAGGAAACTGCAAAGGAGCTCCTCCTCTCAACATATTCAGCAGATGCCGAGCCTGCATTCAGGCCAATAGTTTCTTCCGGGAGGAATACTTCCTATCCGCATTCCACGCCCACTTTTGCAAAGGTTTCCAGCCCACTTCTGATAGATTACGGGGCAAGGCTTGACCATTACAATTCAGACCTAACACGCTGTTTTTTCCTTTCAGGGGAGCAGCTAAAAATCTACAACAGCCTAAGGAGGATTTCTTCCAGCATCCTGGACCAGCTCCCAAACCTGGAAACAGGGAGGGACCTTGCAAAATTGGCAAAAGCACTCTATAAGAAAGAGGGGCTCCAGCACCCCCCGCACAGCATGGGGCACGGGATAGGGCTGGAAGTCCATGAGA
>WJMK01000010.1 GCA_014727975.1 Microcaldota archaeon
CTGTGATGTTGAGAAAATCTTCTGCATCCATAAACTCTTCTGTGTTGTTGAGCCAGTCGTCTTCTTCAGGAAGAATTGGCTCTTCCCCGCCTGTTTCGTTTGCAGGAGCAGGGGGCTCGATGGTGCCATTGACCTGAAGGATTCCATCTTCTGATGAAGAGTTTGTAAGGTTTAGGTAAGATTCCACCTCTATGAATTCTGATGCATTATCCTCCTGCCCTGATTGGTTTGTAGAATTGAGGAAATCATCTACTTCTATGAACTCTGTTTCATTGGGGAGGGGCATAGGGGAATCATTCAATGTGTCGTTGTTTGTGAGGTTTACCCCCGAAAGCAGGAAAACGGTTATGAGCAAAGCTGGGAAGAACATAACAGGAATTGGCCTGGACTCGCTTCGGTCCTCCCACATGCAAAAATTTCAATAGAATACTTTATATATGTTTCATATATAATAAAGCGGATTTTTGGGACAGGCGGATGGGCAAAAATAGGCAAAATTAATAAGGTTTCTCTGTGCTTTTGTTAGGATGAGGGCCCTTTTCGGGATGCTGCTGGCAATCGGGTTGCTATTCTCCATTGCCAATGTTACGACGGAGGGGGGGAATGTAACAAGCATTTATTTCAACCAGACGCAGAACTCAACCTCATGGGATGGGCTGTATGGGGATGTGGTGCTTGGTGCGGGAGCTACCTATACGCATACTGTAAACGGGAATGCTGTTGTGCTTTTGAATATGGTTGCGCAGGACCCTCCGTGCATATATTCTTCAATTTCCATGCATGTGGTTGCAGCAAACAATAGTGCAATCACTCTCCCTCTTTCTGCAGGCAACCTTGCGCAGCTGGACGGCTTCATAGGAGGGAGCCAGAACGGGAGCAGCACATTCACTGGGCTGGACACCTTTGTGCTGAATTCAGGTACTTACAACAATGTGCCAACGGCATACAGCTATGCAAACGGGGCCCCTTCTCCGGATTTTAGGGAGGGGTACCTGAACGATGCGGTTGGGAACCTTGTTTTTGTTGCGGACGTGGTTGACAACCGCCCAAACTGGAACGGGAGCACGAGCGATTACCAGATTATGCTTCCGAATAACGGGGCCCCTGTGCAGTACTGGCTCTGGGTGGATGTGAACTATACCTGTGTGTCTCCCACCCCTCCAGACCCGCACCACAAGGACCACAAGCTCTTCATTCCGCCAATTGATTCATATTCAATTGTGACTGGTGAAGAGTTCAGCCTGGAATTGGTTGTGGAGAACAGGGGGGACTACAAGGAAGAAGATGTAGAAGTATATATTTCTGAATGCCCGGAAGGGTTTTCCTGCGGAAGCGGGTTTATAGATAGCATAAAAAAAGGAGATGAAGAAAATGCGAGCCTCCTGGTTTCTGTTGGGTTGATTGGCTCTTATGTTCTGGAGGTTTGTGCAGAAAATGATGATGCAGATTACTGCAGGGAATTCTTCCTGCAGGTGCTTCCGGAGTGCGAAGAGGGAGAAGGATGCCCGGGGGAGGAATACTGCGAAGGCGGGTACTGGGTGCCCAAGAAGGAAGCAGGGGAGGAATGTGGGGATGGCTGCTGGTGCCTGAGCGGGATTTGCGAGAATGGAGTATGCGTGCTCTGTGAAACAGATGATGACTGTGAAGACGATGAGGAATGCTCGGGCGGGTATTGTGAGGAAATCGAATGCCCGTGTGGGGTCGTGGAGAACCATGCATGCCTTCCGCATGAGTGCTGCTCGGACGGAGATTGTGAAACAGGGGAATTCTGCATAGGACTGGAATGTGTTCCCAAAGAACTGGAGATAGTGCTTGTGGACGGGGAGCTGGTTGTTGGGGAAGAAGGGCATTTCCAGATACTCAACAATAAAGGGGATGAAGTTCCTTTTGCAGATGTCTTTACAAATAAGGAAAGCACAGTTGCGGATGAATTTGGGCATGCATCGCTTCCATTTTCTGCAGATGGGATTGTGTATGCGGATGGGGAAGGGTATCCGCAGGCTGCAAAGATGTTTAGCGTGCTGCAGCTTGCAAGCATAAGCCTGCTGGAAGGGCCGGCAGTTGCTGGAAAAGAATCAACTATAGAAATTACTGACCAGGATGGAATGCCCATTGCAGGCGCAGATGTGATACTGGAGGGAAATGTGCTTGTAAGCGATGAGAACGGGCAGGTAAAATATGCATTCAGCGAATCCGGGTTCCAGACTATAAGCGCAACAAAGCAGGGATACAGAATAAGCGATGCGGAAATTGAGGTTGCCGCTGCGGGGGTGGAAATTGCAGACGCCTGCAAATTCCCTGTTGTGCTCAGCTGGATTGAGGTTGCGCCAACCGAATTTTACTGGCTCTGGCTCCTTTCCCTTGTGCTTGGGACATTCAACTTCATTGTGCTCAGGAAAAGGATAGGCAGGGACTTCCTGAAGAAATTAAAGGAAGAAAATTTCGGCGGGGAATATGGAGCAGAGCTTGCCAGGAAAAGAAGGGAAATCTACTACAAGAGCCTTGCATATTCTTACGGCCCGCTCCTGCTCGCGCTTCCGGGCATCCCGTTCCTTAATATTTGCTTCATGAGCAATGTTGTGGTGCTGCAGGCAGTTGGGGAGCTGGCGCTCATTATAAAGAAAATAGTTGAAAAGAGAGGATAAGAAGTCTAGCTATTTCTTCTTTTTCCTGGATTTCTTTTTGGAGGGTTTTTTCTTTGTGCGCCTTAGCTTTTTTGTATCTTCCATCAGGGTTTTCCGCTCGGATGCCTTCTCCTCCAGCGCAGCCTTCTGCCTCTTGCTTTTTTCTTTTGCGGTTGCGACAACCTCACCGAACTCCTGCTCTTCTTCGCTCATTTCCCTGTACTTGGACATCAGCTCTGAGCTTTCGCGCATCAGCTGCTTTATGCGGTCGCGCACATCAGAAATCTTTTCATCTATGCTTGCCTCTTCCATCTCAAGCGAGCCCAGGCCTTCCCTGTACTTGCCTTCAGCCGCATCAAGCTCCTTAAGATACTTGCGCACATACTCGATTTCTGCCGCCTTCTTTATGCGTGCAAGCTCCTCTTCGCTTTCATGCACATATTGCTGGAGTTCATCCATCTTGCCCTGGTAATCCTCAGAATAACCCTGGAACCATTGCTCTATTTTCTCTATTTTCTCGAGCTCTTCTCGAAGCTCGTCCAGGCTGCGCATGCGCCTTTCGAGCGTGGACTGGATGTGCTCAACACGCTCGGAAATAATTGTGCGGGAATCAACAAGATCTTCAAGGGATTCCTCTACTGTGCGGACTTTGTCTTCCATCTCCTCTATAGAAGCCCTGCCTGCTTCAAGGGTCTCGCGGAGCTGGGCTTCTGCAGTATTCATGGACTGCAGCATGTCCCGGAGCTGCATCATGCGGCTCCTGTCCCTCATCGCCTCTTTTTCCCCCCTTGCAAGCTCTTCATTGAGCTCTTCGCTTGCTTCCCTGAGATTTGACCAGTTTTCATCAAGGCCTTCCTTGGTTTTGGAAAGCACTGTGCCTGCTTCTGAATCGAATTTCCTGAGTGCCTCCTGCATCTGGTCTATCTCCTCTATCTTCTCCGGGAGAGTAGACATCATTTCTTTTGCTTCGAGAATGCGCTTTTCCTTTTCAAGCAAAGCATATTCAAGGTTGTCCAGGCTTGCCTCAAATTCCTTTTCCAGGGAAAGAAATCCTTCCCTGTGTATTTTTTCTTTTTCCCCTTCCAGCTGCTTGAGTTCCTCCTTTCCTTCCCGGATTAAGTGTAGGTAATCATCAAGGCGCTCTCTCAGCTTCCCCGTCTGCCTTGGGTGGAGGTGCAGGAACCTGCTTTTTTCAAGCCTCTTCTTCATGGGCTGTGGGGGCCCTTCGGAAACAACCTCCATCCGGGGAATTGGTTGGGGCTTTGGGCTTTCCTCCTTTGGTGCTGGCCTTGGGGCAGCAGCGCGGGGCTCCTCCTCTTCCTCTTCCGGCTCCTCTTCAAGCTTTAGTTTAGGTGTCTCCTTTTTCTTTTTCAGCGGTCTTTTCTGCTTCTTTTTTCCCCCGAGAATTCCTGAAAATAATGATTTTTCCTTCCTGCGTAGTGGGGCAACCTCTCCTATTTCATCTCCCAGGTCCAGTGATTCTGTTTGCTGGAGCTGGAGCTCCTCTGGCTCCTCTCTGCGCGGGCAGGATTTTGCTTTTTTTGGGGGCGGGGGGGTCTCGTCCATCACCCACATCGCATGGAGGGAGCCCATCCTGTTGTCAAGGCTTACGACGCCCTCTTCTTCGAGGATATGGAGCCATTTCTCCACTTCCTTCCTGTTCATCCTCAGCTCTTTGGAAAGCCTTCCGACCTCCACATCTTTTTTTGTTGAGAGTATATCAATTAGCTTGTCTATGTCTGTTGCGATAAGAAAGTCCTCCTCATCAACATCTATCAAGCATACACCTCATTCTTCCACCACGGAGAATTCTCCCGAGAGCTTCATCTTTGCCCTCCTGAATGCTTCCTTTACTGCAGACTCGTTTTCCTTTCCCTTATACACATAAACTGAGAAAAGCGCCTGGTTCTTCTTGAGCCTTGCGGCCCTGTCCATCGGCTTTCCAAAGGCCCTCCTCATTCCCTTCTGGATACGGTCTGCACCCGCACCTGCAACCATCTTGTTTTCCCTGATTACATGGTGGGGGTAAACCCTCACAAGGAAATAGTAGTTCCCTGGCATAGCTGCCTCCAGGACCTTGTTTGCGGACTGCCTGGCTGCCTCTATTGCATTGTCCCTCAGTATAAGGATATCGTCTTTGAGCTTGAGATGGTAGGTTGCATCATAATCATCCTTGTCGGCGCCCATCCTGTGCTGGTTGAGCTCCTTGTGGGGCATCGTCTTTATGTAAGACTTCCTCGGCTTTCTCTTGGAGTGCCTTGTCCATGCAACCTTGTTGCCGTCTCTTACGCATTTAGCAGGTCTGATAGCCATGTAAATCTCCCTCTCGGTACAGTTGTTTATTTAACTAGGAAAATATGTGCAGGATTGTTTATAAAGGTATTGGGATGGCACTTCAGAGCTCCGGCGGGCCTATGCGGCCGAAAACCTTGTCGCTCTTCTTGTTTTGGTCCCTGTTTACGAAAACCCTCTTCTTCTTGCGGAGAAGCTCCTGGAGCTTGGAGGGAGACTCCCCATCCAGGTAAACATCATATACCTCATCCAATGAGCCCCTGAAGCGCGGGGTGATTTTCCCTACAATGAGGCGCTTTTTGTCCTCAAACTGCTTGAGGTCCAGCTTTTTTGCGGGTAGCTCAATTACAACGCGGGCATCAATGTCCAGGAGGGGCTTTATCAGCTTGGGGTCAGGCTGTACCTCAACCTGCACATACATGGTGAAGGTGAGGTGGTCATAGACATCATAGTTGGTTTTCTTTCCCTTGAGTGCATCCAGGTCCACGATGTGGACAAGCTCAGTGCCGAGGCGCTCCTTGAGCCTCTTTGCGATTTTGATTGCGCTGCCCATGGGCTTCAGGGTGCCGAGGCGTCTCGTGTATGCCTTTTTTCCCTTCAGGTAAATAAGCGGCACATCCATAATCATGCAGAAACACCCCTCCCTGCAACAAGCCTGCTGAACACAGGGGGCACAATTATTGTGGTTATGAAAGCCATTGCGGAAATAATTGAATATTCGGGGATTGTGAGGGCTCCGCTGGAAAGGCCGAAAACTGCAATAATCAGTGCAACTTCGCCCCGCGGGGACATTCCAAAGCCTACAAGCGCGGACTCCCTTGCATTAAGCTTTGAAGCAAATGCCCCTATTCCGCACCCTACAAGCTTTGTGAGTACTGCGATTACTGAGATGAGTATTATGGGCCAGAAGAATTCCATTACTGCGCCCACATCAACAAGCATCCCAAGGGAAATGAAAAACACCGGGATGAAAATTATTTCCAGGGAGCGTGTGCGCCGGTCTATCTCTTCCGCGTGCTTGCTGTAGTTGAGCAACACCCCTGCTAGGAAGGCACCCACTATGCTGGAAAGCCCGATGAATTCTGCAATATATGCGTAAAGGAATACAAATGCGAGTACATAAAGAAGGGTTTTTTCCCTTACCTTGAGCACGTTTACCTTCTTGTCCACGAAATATTTGCCTACTATTGAGCCCCCTAGGAGGAAGATGAATGCATAAATGAGGACTGTTGCGAACGGCTCGAGTGCTGCTGCATCAAGTGAAGTCGGAAGGTTCATTACCAATGAGAGCACAAGGAGGGAGAGGATGTCATCTATGATTGCAGCGCCCATAATCATCTGGGCAAACCTCTCATCCATGAGGCCCATCTCCTTGAGGATGGCTGCGGTTACCCCTACGCTGGTTGCAGTAAGGGCTGCACCCATGAACAGTGCATAAAGGAAGGAGCCTCCGGTGTAAACTGCAAAGAAATAGCCTGCAACAAACGGGAAAAGAATTCCCAGGATTGCAATGATGAAGTTTTCCTTTGTGAATATTTTGTGGATGCTTGATTCAAGGCCCACCTTGAACATCAGGATTATTGCGCCGAACTGGGCAAATATTTCCACTAGTTCCTCATGCTGAAAGATTTCCGGGGGCTCTGCCGGAATAAAGGGAAGGGAGCCCAGGCTGGGCCAGATTAGGTGCAGGAACGAGGGGCCCATTATTACCCCTAAAAGCATCAGGATGAGCACTGTTGGCTGCTTGAGGAATTTAACGATGCTGTAAGCAAGTATTGCCAAAAGAAAAAGGAAGACCATTTCAAAGATGAGGTGCTCTTCCCCTGCTTCAGCAGGAAAAAGGCTTGTGCGCACAACAGAAAGGAAGAGGATTATGAATAAGACTATGATTGAGTAGTAGAACAGGGGCTTCAGCACTGCCTCCTGCACTTTTCCGAGTCCTTTCAGTATCCTTTTCGGCATGGCTATTTACTCCTGATTTTCTTTATCGCTGCTGTGAGCGTTTCAGTGGATTCCTTTCCTGTTTTCATGTTCCGGATGGTGACTTTCTTGGATTCCGCTTCCTTTTTACCGATTATGATTACCCAGGGAATCAGCAGGGAGCGTGCATAATCAAATTGCTTTTTTATGTTTCGGCCTATCAGGTCAGTTTCTGCAGAAATCCCTTTCTTTCTGAGGGATTTTGCAGTTTTGAGGCCTTCATTGTAATAGTCGGGGAGGGTTGCAACAAAAACATCTGTGTAAGTCTTCTTTTCTGCCTCTTCTCCAAGGAGCAGGAGGATGCGTTCAATTCCAAGGCTTATCCCTACTGCCGGGGCGCCGTGGCCATATAGCTCGAGCAGCCCATCGTACCTGCCCCCTCCTGCAAAGCTGCCCTTGTACCTTCCGGTTCCCTTGAATTCAAACACGGTTCCGGAATAGTACCCTAGCCCCCGGACCAGGGAGGGTTCGAATATGAAATCAGGGAATATCCCCTGGAGCTCCCGGACTTCGGCTACGCCTTCAGGCGCATACCTTTCCAGGGCTTCCAGCTTTTTCTCATTCTTGCCCTTTAGGTTGAAAAGCGGGAGAATTTGGTCTGAGTATTCCCCCAGGGCGGGCTCTAGGGTTTTGTATACTGATTTGTAGCCTATTTTGTCTATTTTGTCCAGTGTGCGGAAAATTTCGTTTCTTTTTCCTGAAATTCCGAAATATTCCAGTATCGAATTGAGGATTTTGCGGCTGTTAAGGAGGACCTTGAAATCCTTTAGCCCTAAGCGGGTAAGGGAGAGAGACGCCATTTCCAGTAGCTCTGCCTCTGCGCGCATGGATGCGGAGCCCACGATATCTGCATCTGCCTGCCAGAATTCTCGGAACCTCCCTTTCTGGGGCTCTTCCCTCCTCCATACCGGGCCTATTTGGTAACGCTTGAAAGGCTTGGGAAATGAGGTGTTGGCTGCAACCCTTGAGAGGGGGACCGTGAGGTCGAAGCGCATCCCAAGGTCTGAATTGGAAATTTCGAAGAGCTGCCCTGCGATTTCATCCCCGGACTTTGCCTTGAGGGTGCTGAGATGCTCCAGGGCAGGGGTTTCCAGTGGCTGGAAGCCGAATTCCCTGTAGGTTTCTGCTATTGTTGCGAAGGCCTTTTCCCTCTGCATCATCTGCGGAGGGAGGAAGTCCCTCATTCCTTTTGCGCGCTTCATGGAGCATTACCTCTAGCTGGTATCAAAAACAAAGGTAAAGTTTATATATTAAAAGGGATGGGGTGTTTGTGTAACCATGGTTACATAAATGGTTTATAAGCCCCTTTCCCATATAACCCGGAGTGGGATAAGCATGATTATCGGATTGACCGGAGAGAATTGCGCAGGCAAAGGAACGGTTGCAGAATACCTGAAAACAAAAGGATTCCTCTACCGCTCGCTTTCAGACGTGCTCCGCGAGGAGCTGAAGGCAGAAGGGAAAGAGCTGACACGGGAAAACTTAATTGAGAAGGGCAATTCCCTGCGCGCTGAGCATGGGCCTGCCGCCCTTGCCAAGAAAACGGTGGAACGGCTTGAAGAAGGAACGGATTACATTATTGATTCTATCCGGAACGCGGCAGAAGCGCAGGAAATCAAGTCACTCCCAAATTCTACTCTTGTTTATGTGCGCGCCCCTCCGGAAGTGAGGTTTGAGCGGATGAAGGCGCGGGGAAGGGAAAGCGATCCGCAGACTTTTGAAGAATTCCAGAGGCTGGAAGCAAGGGAAATGAAAAACGAGGACAAGACCAAGCAGAGCCTTGTGGAAGCATTTGAAATTGCGGACCTGGAGCTGGAGAATATCGGGAGCATTGAAGAACTGCACAAAAAAATAGACGAATTGCTTGGTTCACTCTGAAAAATTCTCTTCTCCTTCTTCCATATCAGAAAATGAAGCTTCATCCATTGGCGGAAGCTCTCCTTTCGAGCTCTCTTTCTTTTCTGCTGGCCTTTCCGGGACCTTCCCTGGCTCAAAGTATGCCCTGAATTTATCAGTAAGGAAGAGCTTGGAGCTCCTCCCATATTTGCGCTGGAAAATGAATCCGTTTTCCACGAGCTCGCGCACATCATCATAGACCATCGTCCCTATGCGCTTCACAACTTCAGACTTGAGGATTCCATTGTGCCTGGCGATATAGGAAAGGGTGCGAAGCGCAGACTTGCTTATGGTTGAGGATTGGGCAAACTGCTTTACATGCCCGACATACTCATCCTTTACCCGCATTATGTAGGACCCGTCTGCCTCAAAAATCTCCAGGGAGCTGTTGTTTTTTGCATAGTCCGCCTGGAGCTCATCAACCATGCCCCGGATGTGCCCTGCTGAAGCAATCCCTGTGAGCTTCTTTAGCTCGGGTACAGAAAGTTCCCTCCCGCTCATGAACAATGCAGCTTCAATCAAGCGCTTGGGTTCCATCCGTTCACCTTTATGAAAATCTCTCCCCAGAACCTGTCCTGCCTCAGCCCAACTGCCTTCTCCTGCGCAAGGTGGAGCAGCGGTGAAAGGGTAAGGATTGTTTCCTTGGGAGTTTTTTGCTTCACGAGCTCGGAGAATAGCACAAGGTTTTCCCCATCCATCTCCTGCTTCATTTTTGAGTAAAGCTTCCCCATTTCCTTCTCAATATCATATTCAGGGAGGGGCATCTCTATCACCTCCCTGGGCTTTATCCTGGGCTTCCTGTTCATGTGCTCCTCGTCATCATACTTTATTACTCTCTCCATCTCCACAATAAGCTCGTTCAGGGTGATTGGTGCCTTGGGAGGAATCCTCGCCTTGATTTGCAGGGGGGGAATATCGCCTTCCCCTTCCACCTCAATGGGCTCCGGGGGCATCTCAATCTCCTCAGGCTCCTCATACATCCTCAATGCATTGCTCTTGTACTTGAGGAGGATTGCAGAAGCAAGGATAATGTTCGCAGGCACATGGAACTCAAATTTTTCCATGTCCTTTACTGTTTTCATGAACCCGTCGGCCACCGCCACAATGTCTATGTCCCAGGGGTCCAGCTTCTCAGATATCACTAGGTCTACCAGGAGCTGCTTCCAGCTGGGCTTTCGCACGATGGACGTGAGGGGGAGGTCCATGCCTGGATTTCTGTTGCAATGCTTATAAATCTTTACTGTATTCTTAATGCAGAAGGGTGCGAATTATGAGGACTATGAAAGCAGATATAATAAATGGGAATGAGCCGCTCTCAAAGGCCCTGGATGCCATATCCAGGACAGGGACTGCGGTGATGGTTACTAAAAATGGAAAATACTACGGGCTAATAGATGACAGGGTCATCCGCCCAAACATAAGCGATTCCAGCCGCACAAAGGCAATAAGCGCGGCAGTTCGCGCACCCCGCCTTACTGAGGATATGTCTCTTGAAGAATGCATGCGAGCATTCATGGCGGGACATTTCAAATCCCTCCCCATTATTGAAAAGGGAAAAATAATAGGGGCTATCAGCCGTGCAGATGTAATGAATGAAATGGTGCGAATGGGGAACGTGCCTAAAACAAGTGTTTCGGCATTGATGGCAAGCCCGATATACACAGTTGATGAAAAGGAAACAATGGGGATGGCAAGGGGGCTCATGAGGAAGCTTGGTGTCCACCACCTTGCAGTAACCAGAAGGGGCAGGGTGTGCGGTTCCCTCTCTCCATTCGATTTTTCAATGCTTTCGCTTAAGCCAAAGGGGAGGCAGAGGTTTGCCCTCACCTCAGAAATAGACAATCCTGATGAAAAGAAAGTGGTGGAATACCTGCGGGAAAAACTTGTTACGGTAAGGGCAAGCGAGCCGCTTGAAAGCGCAGCAAGAAAAATGGCCAGGCGCAACGTTTCCAAGCTTGTTGTGCTGGAAGGGGGCAAAGCAGTCGGAGTCCTCACTGCAATAGATGTAATGAAGTTCATGCTCAGCCTTATAGAAGAGGGCCCGACAGTGTTCATAAGCGGGCTTCCTGAAGATGATATGTTCTACTATGGAGACATAGAGGAAAGCATGAAAAGCACCCTCAAAAAATTCATGAGGAGCTTTGAGCTGGGGGACGTGAATATACACTTCAAGAAAGGAAAATCAACCTACCAGATGAGCAGCAAGCTGGATGTGGAACATTCAAACCTTGTGGTGCACAGTGAAGGGTATGACCTGAAAACAGTTGTAAACGAAAATCTTGATGAAATAAAAAGGATTCTTAAAAAAAGAAAGGATTATAAAAGAGACAAAAGGAAACATTACATGACAGAGGGCTTCTATGGAGGCAGGACGGAGAGCTTCTATGAAAGGACAGGTTAGCAATGAACTGCTTGTAGTTGTTGGCTTCATATTGCTCATATTGATTCCGCTGCTCTACGTCATGTTCTTCAAGATGGATGCAATACGCACAGACCTTGCAATGCTCCAGGTCCATTTCTCTGTTGCCCGCATTGCATTCCTTGTGAACGCTGTGGGGTACATGGGGGATGGCTCTGCAATGATTACAGAAATATATATCCCTGAAACAGTTGAATCTGTTTCTCTTGGGGGAAGTGGAGGGCATGCGCATGAGGTGGTATTCACACTCCTTTCTGCAGGAGAAATAAATGAAGTTGTGCAGCCCACGGTTTTCCCAATAGAAGTGAGCGAGGACTATTCCCTTGCATTTGAAGAAGAGGAATCAGGAGGGGGAAGGTACCGCCTTGAAATGGAAAATGAAGGCGGGACGGTTGTGCTTTCCCCGCAGCCTGACCCTGGAAATCCTTAGAGGACTCTTTTTCCCTTTATTTCCTTTACAACTCTTGAGCCATCCACAACCAGCTTCCCTTTCAGGATTACCTTTTTTACCCTTCCCTTTAGCCTGAATCCCTCATATGGGGTCCAGCCGCACTTGGACTCAAAGCCGTCCGCGGAAACATTCCATTTTTCCTTAAGGTCCACAAGAGTGAGGTCCCCATCGTAGCCTTTCCCTATTCTGCCCTTGGTTTTGAGGCCAAAGATTTTTGCAGGGCTTTCCGCCATCCTGTTTATTATCCATGGGAGCTCCACCCTTCCTTCATTGTAGGCATTAAGGAAGAGTGCCAGGGAAGTTTCAAGGCCGGGGAGGCCTGCAGCCCCTGCCTCCTTGTCCTGCGGAGTGTGCGGTGCATGGTCGCTTCCAACGGAGTCCACAAAATATAATGCGCCCCAGAGTTCCCTCCTCTCTGCTTCAGACCTGAGCGGAGGGTAAACGTTTGCAAACTGCTTCAGCCTTTTGCCGTCTTTTTCTTTTGAAAGGAAAAGGTGGTGGGGGGTTGCCTCTACCAGGGACCTGCCCCATATTTTTGCAAGGTGCACCGCCTCAAATGTGGTTGTGTGGGCAAAATAAACAACGCGGTTCGCCTGGGCTGCAAGCATCCTTGCCTTTTCCACTGCAATTTTTTCAGCAACTTCCCCCCTGCCTTTTTTCAGCTTCTCCATTGCCCTTAGTGTTTCCTCATCCTCTGCATGCAGCAGCAGGGGTTTCTCTTTGGGGAATTTCTCAAAATGCCTCCAGGTGCTGTAAACATCATCCACAAGCAGTTTTCCAGTGGTTTCTCCCATGCATAGCTTCATGGATTTTGGCTTTGCTTTTTTTACTTCTGCAAAATTGTTTTTGGTTGCGCCAAAATGGAGCCCATAGTCGCAAACCGCTTTCTTTTTTGCAATCTCTGCTTTTTTCCTTAGTGTAGCTGCAGTGGTTGTGGGCGGCTTTGTGTTCGGCATGTCAAGAATTGTCGTAAAGCCCCCTGCAAGCGCTGCGCGCGTGCCGCTCCTGAAATCTTCCTTGGAAGTGAGCCCCGGGTCACGCAGGTGCACATGCGGATCGATTAGCCCGGGGAGCGCAAAAAGGCCCTTCGCATCTATCCCCTCACCCTTGAACTTCCCGAAGCCCTTGAACTTTCCATTCTCAATCAGTATGTCCTTGGAGACTACCCGCCCTCCCAAGTAAAACTTAGCATTTTTTATTATCATCTCAACCCTCAGGGAAAAATAGGATTAAGCAAATATAAATCTATCTAGAAGGGTATTGGCATAATAAGGGCAAAATTCTTCAGGAACTTCATCCAGATTTTGTTGTACCACTTGTTCCTTTTTTCAATTACATTGAGGAGGTCCCTGAATGCCTCCTTTTCCCCTGGCCCCATCTTGCTTTCCGTTACTTTTTTGTGCTCCTTCCCATCCACGATGGTTACTTCCTCCTGTTTACCTATCTGCTTGTTTGCCTGCTCATACCATGGGGGAAGGGAACTCCTCTTCTTTTTTATAGCCTTGATGAAATCCCCTGTTTTTACCTTCCTCTCCTTTCCGCTCTTGAACGCTTCCCTCCAGGGGATTGCTGCAGCCTCCTCAACAATTGCCTTCAGGTCTGCAGATGCATAGCCTGCAGTTGCAATTGAAAGGCGCTTGTATGGTATTCCCTTGGAAACAGGCCTCTTTTTTGCATGAATCTTGATTATTGCTTCCCTCGAGCCAAAGTCCGGCTCAGGGACATAGAGGGTTTTGCTGAAACGCCCGGACCTTCTCAGCGCAGGGTCGATATCCCAGGGGGCGTTTGTTGCTGCAATGATAAGGACGTTCTGGTTGTTTGCTTCAACTCCGTCCATCTCGTAAAGCATCTGGTTCACGGCCATCCTCATGTACTGCGCTCCTTCCTGGGCATCCCTCCTTCCCCCAATAGCATCTATTTCATCAAAGAACAGGATGCAGGGGGAGTTTTTCCTGGCTGTTTCGAATACTTTGTGGATATTCTTTTCCGTGTTTCCTACGTACATGTCCAGCAGGTCTGAAAGCTTTGCGTTTATGAATGCAGAATCACATTCCCCTGCTGCGGCCTTTACGATATATGTTTTCCCGCACCCTGGGGGGCCGTACATAATGATTCCGCCCCCTCCGAGCTTACCGTATTTCCTTGCAAGCTCGGGTTTTGCCATGGGGTAGATAACTGCTTCGCGGATTTCCTCCTTCATCCTTTCCATTCCCGCAACATCGTTGAAGTTCATGTCGGGTTTGTGGAGCACCTTAATCTCAGAGGTTCCGCCTTCTTTTCCTCCGCCTCCCCCTCCTTCTGCGCCTCCTGACTGCTTCTTGGTCTTTGCGGATTCAAGGTGGCTTTTTGCCTCTGCAAGCTCTGGGTTCAGTTCAAGCGCTTTTTCATAATCAGAGATTGCAGAATCCACATCCCCTGCATACTCATATGCAAGCCCCCTGAGGTGGTATGCCTCAGAGAAATCAGGCTTGAGCTGCAGCACCTTGGTGAAGTCCTCCACTGCTTTTTCATAATCTTCCAGGGAAGCATAGGATAGGGCGCGGTTGTAGTATGCCTTGAGGTAATTCGGGTTCAGCATGATTGCCTTGTCGTAATCCTTTATTGCGCTGGTATAGTCCTGCTTCCTGTAGAATGCATCCCCTTTGTTGTTGAAGATAATCGGGTTCTTGGGGTCCAGCTCAGCAGCTTCAGTGTAATCTGCAATTGCCTTGTCATAGTTCTTGAGCTGATAGTAGCTTAGTGCGCGGTTAAAATAAGCTTCAGAAAAGAGCGGATTTAGCAGTATAGCCATGTTGTAGTTCTCTATTGCCTTCTCGTAATCTCCCTTCTCATAGTAGTCATTGGCTATTTTGTAATAACTCCCTGCATCTACTAATTGGGGTTTTTTCTCTGCCATCTCACCACTGCCGCTGTTGAGTTATTCATGGTAAAGTATTTTAAAGTATTTTCCCCGAAATCCTAGCATGAGCTCGAAGAAAGGCCAGGCAGCCATGGAATACCTCATGACCTACGGCTGGGCACTTGTAGCACTTGTTGCGGTTATTGCAGCCCTTATGGCCACCGGGGCGTTTAATCCTTCTTACCTGATTGCTGAGGAATGCACCCTCCAGCCCGACCTTGCATGCACCGGGCACCTCCTTTACATTGATTCCGGGGGCACTCCGCAGCTTGAGTTCCGCATAAGCAATGGGCTCGGGCATGACATATTGCTTGGGGATGTGAAGGTAACCACAAGCGATAATGAAGAATATGAATCATACGACCTCGACCCGGCAGGGAGCAAGATTGAGCAGGGGGAATCCAAAGAAGTTATGATGGCACTCGGGAACCTGCGCACAATCAAGGACGACGTAGAAAAAATGAAGGTAAGCATTACTTATGTAACCTGCGCACCGGAAGTGAATCCTGACTGCACTTCAGGCGGCCCTTCACACACAGTAAGCGGAAGGATAGTTGCGCATACACTAGAGGAATAAGGGAAGCCTAAGCTTCTTTTTCTTCTTCAGCCTTTTCCACTTTGAATTCGCCTTCTTTTATTTCCCGGATTCTTGTGATTTTCTTCACTTCTTCAATTAGTTCCGGGTCCAGTCCTAGTTTCGGAGTGATAAGGATTATCTCCGCGCCCTGGGAAATCTGGGCTGCTGCCTTTGCCTGCCTTATCCGGGAGATGATTTCCCGCATGGGCTCAACCTTCTCAAATTCCTGTGGGAACCTGTTTCCCACCTTTGGCCAGGGAGTAAAGTTTATTGTGTCTCCCTCCCTTCCTCCGAACATCCCATGGTAGATTTCCTCGGAAATGTGCGGAGAAACAGGCGCAAGCATCTTTATGAAGGAATAGAGGACTTCGTGCAGCACGTACTGCGCTGCCTTCTTGGATTCGTCATCCTCCCCGTATGTGCGGTACTTCACGTACTCAAGGTAGTCATCGCAGAAATCGTGCCAGAAGAAATCATGGAGCTTGCGCATGCACCTGTGGAATTCGTAATTCTCCATTGCATCCGTGCATTCTTCAATTGCCTTGTTGAGCGATTCCATCATCCACTTGTCAACTAACTTCAATTCGGGCTTGGAATTGTCGTATCCCTCCAGCCCCTTCTGCACAAACTTGGACGCATTCCACACCTTGTTCAAAAATGACTTGGCAAACTTGATGTCTTCATAGGAAAATGGGCGGTCCTTGGCCATTGCCCCGCTCATTGCTGCCCACTGCCTTATTGCATCCGCAGGGTACTCCTTGAGCAGGTCCGTGGGGGAGATTACATTGCCCAGGGATTTGCTCATCTTGCGCCCATCTGGGGCAAGCACATTCCCATTCAGGAGCACAACATCCCAGGGCTTCTCCCCTGTTATTCCAATCCCTGAGCGGTAAATGGTGTAGAACGCCCAGGTGCGCACAATCTCCACGCCCTGGGGGCGGAGGGCGCTCGGGTACATCCTTTCCCATCCTTCCCTGTCCGGCCACCCTGCCACAATCAGCGGGGTAATGGAAGAATCCACCCAGCAATCCAGCACAGATTCCTCGGGCTTCATTTTCCCGCCGCACTTGCAGGTTTTTTCCGGGGCTTTTTCCGGGTAGAACGGAAGGGAATCTGCTTTTGCTGTTTTTCCGCATTTTTCGCAATAGTAAAATGGTATTGGGGTCCCGAAATGCCTCTGCCTGGAGATTACCCAGTCCCATTCAATTGAATCCGCCCAGTTGTCCAGGTAGTTTATGCCAAATTCCGGCACCCAGCGCATCTCCCGGGCCATTTGCTTGATTTTCTCCCTGTGGTTTGTGATGTCTGCAAACCACTGCTTGCTCATTGCATATTCTACAGGTGCCTTGCAGCGGTCGTGGACCTTGATTACCTGGGGAAGGGTTTCCTGCTTTACGATTTTGCCTTCCTCCCTGAATTTCTGGATTAGAGTTTCCTTTGCCTGGGCAGGCTTGAGGCCGTCGAATTCTCCTGTTCCTGTGAGCTTCCCGTGCTGGTCCAGGATTGAAATAATGGGGAGCTTGTGCCTGTATGCCCAAACAATATCCTGCTTGTCCCCGAAAGTGCAGACCATCAGGAGACCGGTCCCGTATTCCTTGTCCACGTCCTTGTCAGGGATTATGGGCACTTCCTTGCCCAATGCAGTAGTTGCTTTTTTCCCTTCCAGGCTTTTGTAGCGCTCATCATCAGGGTGGTACATCACCGCAACGCACGCATACATCAGCTCCGGGCGGGTGGTTGCAATAATAAGGTCTTCCCCTTCCGGGCCCTTGAAAACGATATGGTTGAGCAGGGCTTCGCGCTCAAGGTCCTCGGTATCTGTTTTTGCAAGGGCGCTGTGGCATTTGTAGCACCAGAAAACCGGGTGCTCATCCCTGTAAATCATATTCTTGTCATACATGATGTGGAGGGAAAGCTGGACCTTGCGGTGGTAATCCTTGTCCAGGGTTCGGTACTGGTGCTCCCAGTCCGGGGAGAAGCCCAGCTTCACCATGGAATCCTTCATTTTCTCAATCATTTTGTCGGTCCACTCCACGCACTTTTCCCTGAATTCTTCGCGGGAGAGCCTCCCATACTTTTTCTCTACCTTGGTTTCTGTGGGGAACCCCTGGGTATCCCAGCCCTGCGGGTAGTAAACGTTGAAGCCCTGCATGCGCTTGTAGCGCGCAACAAAATCAAAATATGCATAGGAAAGGGCATGGCCCATGTGCAGCTCCCCGCTCGTAAAGGGCGGGGGGGTGTCTATTGCGTAGGCTTTGCGGTCGTCCAGCCCCCTGAATGTGTATGTCCCCTTTTTTTCCCATTCATCCTGCCACTTTTCCTCAATTTCTTGCGAAAACCTCTTTGCGAACATGAAGGTACCTCAAAAATTAGTTTATTCTGCTTATTAAACTTTTAAAACTGGTCGGAGGCGACTTTCATCCCATCGGTTGCTGCAATCGTCTTTACTCCTGTTTCCTCTTCTATTTCCTTTGCCTTCTTTTCCGGGGGATAGGACTGCATCTTCATTCCCATGTGGGTAATTATTGCGAGCTTGGGCTGCACCCTTCCGATTAGCCTGGAAGCGTCTTCTGCAGTGAGGTGGCCATGGTACTGGTCATTGTAGGGCTTCATTACGTTCAGGATGAGCAGGTTGCACCCATCAAAGAGCTTGTCCATTCCTTCAAAGTATTCCGTATCCCCGGTGTAGCCAATGCGCTTCCCATCCATTTCCAGCACGAAGCCAAATGCAGGAAAAGTGTCGTGCACTGCTTTTGTGAATGTGAATTTCCCTCCCTCAAATTCAAGGGATTCCCCTGGCTTTGCATTCACAATCGTTTCTACTTTGGAAAGGTGGAACTCGCTTATGCGCTGCCCATCGGTTTTTCCTTCAAGTGCATCATCCGCACCGATAAGGGTCCCTCCTTTCCTGAGCCCGTAGTTGCTCATTCCTTCTATAAGCACCCCTGCATCGCTTATGTGGTCTATGTGTGAGTGCGTAACCACCAGGATATCTGTCTTGCGGGGCACCAGGCCAAGGTTGCGCATGTGGACTAATGCTCCGGGGCCAGGGTCCACATGGATATTTTTAGAGCCGGAAATAACGAAACCCCCGGTTGCGCGGGTCTGGTTGATTAGGTTTATTCTTCCCCCGCCTGTGCCAAGAAAGATGATTTCCATTAGGGAAGTTATGCTGGGGAATCTATAAATCGCTTAGCATCTTGCAGCCCATGCACACTTCATCAGAGGAGGGTTCCCCGCATTCACTGCATTCCTTCAATTTCAGTTTCTTGTCCTTTACTGAATCCTTTACAATTGCCTGGAGCGTGTTGAAGCTGGAGGCAATTTTGCTTTTTGTCCCAGGATACTGGTCCTCTAAGGAGTTGAGTTCATGGCGCACCGACCAGCGGAGCGCGGAGGTTGCGTGGGGGCAGCAGCACCCGGAGTCGTATTCGTGCCCATGGAGGAATGCGTATGCTGCCACTTCCTTTTCCCGGATGTCGCGGAGCGGGCGGATTCTTGGAATTAGCTTTTCATTTTCGATTAGTGGTTCGTTGAAGCGCGCAAAGCGCAGGGGCTCGTTGCGGATAAGGTTGAGCATTGCGGTCTGCGCCACATCATCTAAATTGTGGCCGATTGCAACCTTGTCCATCCCGAGCTCCCGGGCTTTTGAGTTTAGGATTTTCCTGCGGAGCACCCCGCAGTAGGAGCAGAGGTTTTCTTTTCCTTCTTTTGCAATTTCCGCAATTGTTTTCCCGTGCTCCTCCCTGAATGTATAAACGTGCTGCTGGATTTCCAGCTCCTTGCAGCGCTTCTTTGCGTTTTGGATTGCCTTGTCCCGGTAGCCTGGGATTCCTTCATCCACTGTGAGTGCAACCATCTCGAAGGGGAGGGACTCTTTTACTGCAGAAAGCGCGTGCAGGAGCGCATATGAGTCTTTTCCTCCGGATAATGCAACTCCAACCCTGTCTCCTTTAGTGAGCATATTGTATTCGCGGATGCTGCGCTTCACCCTCTTTTCAAAAAGTTCCTTGAAGTGTTTTGGGCAGAGGTGCTGGTTTGCATACGCAAGGTAAATTACGGGTGCGGACTGGCAGTTTGCACATGTGGACGAGTATTCTGCGCGCTTCCAGTGGCCCCTTGGCTCCTGCGGGCTGGAAAGAGGCGGGACATGCTTATAGTAGATGATTTCCACTTCCTGCCCCTCATGTATAGTGGCAGTTTCCGGGATTAATTTGCCATCTATGGATACGAGTACTGCTTCGGCTGTAATGCCCAGCTCATGCAGAAGCTCAATAAGGCTCATTTCTGAAGAAGAAGCAATCTTCATGCATCAAATTGGATTGTTACAAGAATAAAAAGGTTTCCAGGAGCCTCAAAGAGCGATGCGGCGATTAGTGGGATTGCCCAAAATGTGGCTCGGGGCTAGCTAGAAGGCCTTCAGGGCTGCAAGTGAAAGATAGGCAACAAGGACACAGCTGAGCAGGGTGATCAGCATTATCATTGATGCTGAAAAAACGCTGAAAAGAACCTGCCTCGGGTCTGCAACAATCCTGGCGTCCGCTTTTTGGGTTGCCCGGGCTGCCAGGGCAATGGATGCAGGGTCTAATGCTGCTGTCCTGTATGCATAATTTTCTCCCATAATTATGTTATATATGGAAGGGTATTTAAATGTGTCTATTTATGGTCAAAGAAGTAAAAGAAGGAGATTATAATGCTTTCCTTATAATCCTAAACCATGAAGATAAAATCCGTATTTGCACGGGAGATAATCGACTCAAGGGGAAACCCCACAATAGAAGTAGACATCAAAACAGAAAGCGGGGGCTTTGGGCGTGCCTCTAGCCCATCAGGCGCTTCCAGGGGGCTGCACGAAGCAGTTGAATTGAGGGATGGGGGGCCGCGCTTCCATGGAAAGGGCGTGCTCAAGGCAGTGGAAAACGTGAACAAGATTATCGGGCCGGCAATCTACGATATGGAGGCAAGCCCGCAGGAAGACGTGGACCAGATGATGATTGAGCTGGACGGGACCAAGAACAAGGAAAAACTGGGCGGGAACGCAGTCGTTGCGGTTTCCATGGCAAACCTGAAGGCTGCCGCATCCACAAGGAAGATGGCGCTGTACGATTTTATGGGCGGGGAAAAGCTTCCTATCCCTCTCCTGAACATAATCAACGGGGGGAAGCACGCAGGCAATGGATTGTCCATACAGGAGTTCATGGTGATACCTGCAAAAACTGAGTGCTTCTCGGATGGGCTGAGGGCAGCATGCGAAATCTACAAAACCCTTAATGAAAAGCTTGTGAAGAAATATGGCCGCACTTCAAGGAACGTGGGGGATGAGGGAGGCTTTGCCCCCCCGATGAGCAGGAGTTCAGAGGCCCTGGATGCTATTTCCGAGTCAATAGAGGAATGCGGATATTCCAGGATCGTGGGGATAGGGATGGATGCAGCCGCGTCCTCATTCTACCGTGAAAGCGACGGAAAATATTTTATGGATGGAAATTACCTGGAAAGGGGGCAGTTGATTGATTATTATGGGGGGCTGCTGGAGCAGTACCCAATCTACAGCATAGAGGACCCGCTCTTTGAAGAGGATTTTGAAGGGTTTGCAGAGTTCACTGAAAAATTCGGGAACAAAATCCAGGTTGTGGGGGACGACCTGGTTGTAACCAATGCAGAAAGGGTGCAGAAGGCAGTGGAGATGAAGGCAATGAATGCGCTCCTGCTGAAAGTGAACCAGATTGGCACCGTAACCGAAGCAAGAAAGGCTGCGCAGATTGCAACCGATGCAGGTATGCAGGTAGTGGTAAGCCACCGCTCAGGGGAGACTGAAGACACCTTTATTTCAGACCTTGCAGTTGGGATGGGCGCTACCCAAATCAAAAGCGGGGCCCCTGCAAGAGGGGAAAGGACTGCTAAATACAACCGCCTCCTCAGGATTGAAGAAAAGCTGGGAAAGCATTATTCACAGGTATGGTGACCCAATATGATGGAAAGGAGGAAATCCGGTGGGTTTGCCAAAACCCCGGGAGTGTGAGGCATTGAAGGATTCGCTCATCTATTTTGCTTCAGGCCCGATAAGCTGGCTGGGGGAAATCATTATGCTCTTTGGAGCCTACAACGGATTTTACGGTGATGGTTTAGTCCTCATGGGCTTCGGCTTCTCCCTCATCTGCATAGGGGAGGGGATGAACCTGCTGAGGAAAATGAAGCAGGCCGAGATTGAATTGCTCCATGAAAACATAACCAGGGAGCTCCTGAAAAACATGGCTTTCCCGTTTCTCTGGATCATTGTTTTCTTTGCAACAGGGATGGAGCTGTTTCTCGCCCTTTCAGTTGCAACAGGTGCAAAATCAATAGTTAAAAATGCAAGGATTGCCTCCAGCTTTTACCTTACTTCTTAGTGCGCTTTCTTTTTGCTGACGGCCTTGCAGGATTTATTATCTGGCGTATGTCCCGGGGAATCTCTTCCGGGGACATCTCGCTGTAATACTTTTTCTTTTTCTCCTTCTTGCTCCCTCTGTCCATTATATGGGCAACGAAGGGGAAAAGCCGGTGGTCTATCTTTTCCTCCCTGTATTTTGAAATCGTGTAAATTAGGTAAAATCCTATTGAGATTCCAGTCCACATAAAAAATACCGTAAAGATCTTTCCTTCATCGGTTGATGGCACGAAATCCCCGTAGCCCACAGTTGTGAAAGTAGCAGTCATGAAATAGATGGAGTCCACCCATCTCCAATGCTCAAGATTATGGTAAGCAATTGCACCAAAAGCGTAAAGTATTGCAATAAGCAGGAAAGCAAAAATTAAGCTCTTGGTAATTTCCTCCATGGGAAAAAATCCCGTGGAACCTTTTAAATACCTTTGGGGCAATCAATAGTTTCCTTAGAAAATGCTTGTATAATTAGAGGTATTAACATGGCGATACTGGTATGTGACAGGTGCGGCAAAAAAACCGCAAAGCTTGACACCTGCAACTACTGCAGAAAGGAATGCTGCGTTTCCTGCGTAAAAAGCTCCAAAAGAGTTGGAAAGGGGAGCAAGGCATACATCTGCAAAGATTGCTGGACAAAAATGGACAGGAGAAAGAAATTCAAGAGCGCATAGGCTCAGGCTTTCTCCGCCTTTATCTTTACAATTCTTCCGTCAACTTCCCATGATTTTGCTTTCTTGTCTCCTTCAAGGTCTGCAAAATCAATAGATTTTGTATTGGTCGAGGCCATTATTTCTTTCTTGTTTTTCTCCACAATTGCCTTGATCTCATCTTCAAGGTCCATAACTACCGAAACCCTGTCTTTTTCAACAAGCCCAAGGCCTTTCCTGAGCATCTGGACCCTCCTTGCAATCTCATTTGTCATTGCTTCGGAATAGAGCTCTTCGCTCATTTCGCAATCAAGGCAGACCTTTCCTTCAGGCACATCTGAGGAAGCAAACCTCTGGGGCTCGCTGCCGGCAGAAACGCTCTTTACGTTAATCAGCCTTGCAAGTATCGGGGCAAGCGTATTTACTGAGTCAATGTGGTCCTGGGATTCTGATTGGAGGTATGCTTCTGAAAGCGGCCAGCGCAGCTTAATCTTTTTTTCCTGCCTGAGCTCCAGGAAAGCCGGTATCAGCTCCCTTATATGCTCGAACTGCTTTTCAAGCGCAGGGTCAATCTCGCCTTCCCTCATTTCTGCAAGAGGATAAAGGGAAACTGATTCCTCTTTCTCGAAGTTCCTGAAGAATTTCTGGTAAACGAATTCAGGGAGGAACGGGGAAACTACTGAAAGCATCTTGAGCACCCCCAGCACTGAAGCATAAATGGCAAAGAGTGCCCCTTCCCCCTCTCCTTTGGAGATCCGCTCTTTTGCAACCTTCATGTAGAATTTGCTCAGGTCCTCAACCAGGAAAAGTTTGAGGGCCTTTGCCGCATCATTCATTTCATATCTCTCAAATGCCGCATTGAACTCTTTCCTTGTATTGTTGAGCCTTGAGAGGAGCCACCTGTCTTCAACCTTAAGCTCTGTGTCTTTTATTTTCTCTTCCGGATAAAACCTGGTCAGGTAAACATACAGGTTGTAGAGCACATCAAGGACTCCATGGGCCTCCTTGAGTGAAACCCAGTTGAACTTCTGCTCGTCCCAGATTGTGTTTGAAAGCCCCCAGAGCCGGAATGAATCGGCTCCATATTTCTCCAGTATGTCCTCCACCGGCACGAAGTTTCCTACGGACTTGCTCATCTTCTCCCCTTTCTCATCCACGAAAAAGCCGTGCATTATCACCCTCTTGTAGGGGCATTTTCCGTCCTTCACTACCCCTGAGCCAAGCAGCGAGTAAAACCAGCCCCTTATCTGGTCCTGGCCTTCAAGAATGCAGTCAGCCTGGCCATAGCTCTCCCTTTCCTTCTTGCTGAGTGATGCCCATACCGCATTTCCTGAATCAAACCATACGTCCAGCACATCCGGGACCCTCTTCATTTCCCCTCCGCATTCAGGGCACTTGAAAGACTTTTCATCTATGTATGGGCGGTGGAGCTCCTTTATCTCCCCAAGCTCCTTCTTGTCCGAAAGCACTTTCATGCCTCCGCAATCCTTGCTTGCGCATTTCCAGATTGGGAGGGGTATTCCCCAGTACCTCTGCCTGGAAATGCACCAGTCGGGCGCATCCCTTACAAAGTCCCTGAACCTGTTCCTTGCAAATTCGGGCTGCCAGGCAGTATGGTCAATCTCTTCCTGCATTTTTTCCTTGAGCTTGGAAACTTCGATAAACCACTGCTTTGTTGTGAGGAAAATAAGTGGGTTCTTGCACCTCCAGCAATGGGGGTAGCGGTGCTTTATCCTTGATTCATGGACAAGAAGGCCCATCTCTTCTAGAAGCTTGATTATTTCCGGGTTTGCTGCGCGAACGTTCTTTCCTGCAAGCTCCCCTGCCTCTTCTGTATACCTGCCCTGTGCATCCACCGGGCAGAACGGCTCAATCCCGAACCTTTTTCCTATTATGAAATCTTCTGGACCGTGGCCGGGAGCCGTGTGGACCAGGCCGCTGCCCTCTTCAAGCGTAACATATTCATCGCTTAGCACAACCCTCCGGTTTGCCTCTTTCCTGATTTTGTCCTGGAAGGGGTGCTCGTATTCTACCTTTTCAAGCTTCTTCCCTATAAATTCCTCAAGAACTGTGCCTGCCTCTCCAGTGAGCTCAAGCAGGTAGTCCATGCGCTCTTTTGCAACAACCCAGACCTCATTGCCTACTTTTACTCGCAGGTAAGGGAGGTTCGGGTGGACCATCACTGCCATGTTGGAAGTAAGGGTCCAGGGCGTTGTTGTCCATACTATGAGGAATTCATTGTCCCTGTCCTTTATCCGGAACTTCACGAATATGCTGGGGTCGGTTTCCTCCCCGTATTCAAGCTCATAATTTGCCATGGTGGTCTCGCATCTGTGGCAATAGGGGAGCACATATACGCCTTCTGTAAGCAGGCCGAGCTCATTTGCCCTGGCTATGATTGCCCAGGATGATTCGATATATGCATCCTTGTATGTGATGTATGGGTTGTCCCAGTCCATCCATACTCCAAAGCTCTTGAACTGGTTGCTCATCACCCCTATGTATTTTGTTGCAAAATCCTTGCATTCCTCTATGAACTTCCCTATCCCGTATTTCTCTATTTCCTGCTTGTTCTTTATCTTTAGCTCCCTTTCCACCTTTACTTCAATGGGGAGGCCATGGGTGTCGAACCCTGGCTGCACGCGCACATTGTATCCCCTGCCCCTCCAGAACCTGCAGATTGCATCCTTTGCGCATTTGTTCCATCCGGTTCCTGGGTGGATCTGCCCTGTTGCGTACGGAGGGCCGTCACAGAAATAATAGTTCTCGCCTTTCTTGCGCGAATTCTTTACTTTCTCATAAATCTGGTTTTTTTCCCAGAACTCCAGGATTTCTTTCTCAACTGCCTTGTGATCATACATAAATAATACACCATTTAGGGAGGGATATGGAATAGAAAAGAAAATAAAATACTACCCTGCCCAGTCCCAAAACAATATCCCAAAAATAGAGGGAGGTGGTTCTGCCGGGGGGCGCACTTTGCCCCTACCTGGCATCAGAAGACTTTCTCCCCAACAAAGATTTTTATTCCGTTTGGGGTGAGCTTGAAAGGGATTTTTTCCTTCTTGTGGTCTGTCCCCCTCATCTTGTAAACCTCAACTGCCTTTATCCTCTGCTCCGCCTTGCCAAGATTGTATAAGTTGATGATCCCGTCCAGTACAAAGTGCTCAATGTCGAATTTCGAAGTTGCAAGGTCCTGGTTAGGCGCCTCAACAGTCATTATCGCTGTAATGTCCAGGTTCCTGAGCAGGGAGAAGAACTCGAACATTGTCTGCCTGTATTCGGATTCATCCTTGAATGCAAGCCGTACCATCGTTGCTGAATCGATAACTGCCCTGCGTATATCATTCTCTGCAATCCTCTCTTCCAGGGTTTCTGCAATATCCTCGAGCATGAACCTGTCCGGCTTTATTATTTCCATCTTTTTTGCGGAAATCAGGTCTGCCATGTCTGTGAAGCCTGTGAATGTTGCGCTCATGTTCTCAATAATGTCTTCAGGGGTTTCCTCCAGGGAGATGTACACTCCATTCTCGCCCATCTGGGCCCCCCTGTAGATGTACTCAAATGAAAATGATGTCTTGCATGCGCCCGGCCCTCCGTTCAGCGCAATGTGCCTGTGTATGGGGATTCCCCCATTCAGGATTTCGTCCATGCCTGCAATTCCTGTCTTTACCCTTTCCATATTACCACTCTGAAATACGATTCATGGAGAATATTTATATGCTTAATTACCCAAAGCCCTATGCATAGAGGTGGGAGCAATGGAAACAGATTTTCTTCCCTGGACAGAGAAATACAGGCCTAAATCACTTTCAGAGGTAATGGGGCAGGAGGAGACAGTTAAGTCCCTTTCTGCTTTTGTGAAGGCAAAAAACATGCCTAATATGCTTTTTGCAGGGCCTCCCGGAATAGGAAAGACCACAGCAACCCTTGCCCTGGCCCATGATTTGTACGGGAAGAGCCTGGAGGGCAACCTGCTTGAGTTAAATGCATCAGATGAGCGGGGAATCAATATAGTTCGTGGTAAAATAAAGGATTTTGCCCGCAGTGTTTCCATGGGTGAGAAGGTCCCTTTCAAGCTAATTTTCCTGGATGAGGCTGATGCGCTCACCCCGGATGCGCAGCATGCGCTCCGCAGGACGATGGAGATGTATTCTCCGGTTACCCGCTTTATCCTTTCATGCAACTACTCATCTAAAATAATCGAGCCTGTGCAAAGCAGGTGTGCGGTCTTCCGCTTCCTCCCGCTTACTGATTCCCAGGTCCACAGGATGATTAAGCATGTTGCAGACAAGGAGGGGCTCGATGTGGATGAAGGGGCAGAGGAGGCAATTGCGTATGTTTCCCAGGGAGATATGCGCAAGGCAATCAATGCCCTGCAGGGAGCAGCCATCCACTCCAAAAACATTACAGAAGAGATAATTTACAAGATTTCCTCCCGGGCCCGCCCAAAGGAAATAAGGGAGATGGTTGATGCTGCATACGGGGGAAACTTCCTTGATTCCCGCAAGATGCTGCTGGACTTAAGCACCCAGTACGGGCTCTCCGGCTCAGACATAATACTGCAGGTTTACCGGGAGGTGGTGAACCTGGAAATCCCGGAGAAAAAGAAGGTTGCGCTCGTGGACCGGATAGGTGAATATGATTTCCGGCTTGTGGAAGGTGCAAACGAGCACATCCAGGTTGAGGCGCTCCTGGCGCAGATTATGCTGCTTGGGATGGAACGGGAATAACCTAAGCCCTTGCTTTCTTTTTTTCCTCAGGTGTTGCAGAAACCAGCTGCACCGGAACCTTGTCCTGGCTGCTTAGGAACTGCAGGAACTCTTCTCCCTCCCGGTTGTTTTTGGGGATAATGTGCAGCCGGCCTTCGGCGTTTTCCAGGGAATAGTGTATCCCTTCCCTGAATTTTGTCGCACCTGGCACATCATCGTTGCTGAGTTCCTTCACCAGCTCATCTGCAGAAATGCTTTCTGAAGCCACTTCATAAACGGCAGGCTCTGTGTCTGCTTCAATCACAGTAACCTGTGTGGGGCCAAGGTCTTCGGCATTGTAGGTTCCGAGAAGGGACTTTAGTTCCGGGTTTTCTGTATTGACTGTGATATTTCCGTTGAATGGGTTCTCCACCATTGTGTAGTCTCTTTCCGGGCCCTCCTGGAAACGGGATCTTATCTCTTCCATTGCAATCCTTGCATCCGCGCCATTTATCTTATAGCTCCTTCTCTCTCCAGCCATTTGAATCGCCTGGATATAACTAACAAAGAAAGATTAAAAAAAATAGGATGCTCCCGCCGGGATTCGAACCCGGGCTACCGGAGTGAAAGTCCGGTGTCCTTGACCGGGCTGGACTACGGGAGCTCATGTTTTGAAGTGCACGCAGGCAACCCTGCGGCAAAAGCGCTTCAAAATCTGAAATAAAACTCCATAACTAATGGAGTGAGTGAAAATTTAGAAGAATACTATATAAAAAGGGCACGCTTAGCTTATAAGCTTCAGGA
Organism: Microcaldota archaeon; assembly: GCA_014727975.1. Classification (GTDB taxonomy): domain Archaea; phylum Micrarchaeota; class Micrarchaeia; order Anstonellales; family Bilamarchaeaceae; genus CAIKOA01. Next base: position 27,699 of record WJMK01000010.1, read on the forward strand.
TTTCCTTATGGAGCTCTCCCGGGGGCTTTGTTGCGTCGAGAACAACCCACTCCTGGCAAAGAAAGGAATCCTCTTTTAATGTGAGGAAGCGCTCCCGCACATGCTTTAGGTATCCGGTATCCTCATCATAGCGGTCCGGATCTTTGCCCTCCTTTTGCTTTTGCTTTATCTTGCGCTCGTGCGCAACTTCAGGGGAGAGGTCAAGCAGGATTACCTTGTCCGGGCGCACAAACCCAATATCTGAGACTAAATCCTTTGCCTGGCCATAGGAAAAATGCTTGTCATATGCAATGGTGGAGAACACATATCGGTCGATTATGCAGGTTTCCAAAGTGTCCGCAAGCCTTTCCTGCTCGTTTGCAATATCCGCAAGGAAAAGCAGGAAAAGTGACTTGGGTGAAATCTCGCGCTTCTTTTCCAGGTATTCCCGGATTGAGGGGAATTCAGGAGTAGGATATTTAAAATGGGTGAAATCTATCTTCTCTTTCAGTAGGGCAATCTGTGTATCCTTTCCGCATCCGTCCACGCCTTCCAGCACAAATTTGATGTTACCACCTACCAATTATCAGAAGAAAAATACATAATGCACGCAAGAAAATAAATACCTTATCCATGCACGCGTGAGGGGGGTTTATATGGGTATTTCTGCCTAAACCCTGAAAGGTGGGATTATGGACTTAATATCTTTCAGGGACCTCAGCAAAGAGGACGTAGAAGAGTATTTCGCAAGGGCGGAAGAAATGGACAGGCAGCTTGAATCCGGGAAGGTTGAAAAGGTGGACGGGATTGTTGCAACAATGTTTTTTGAGCCCTCCACGCGGACCAAGCTTTCCTTCCAGAGCGCGGCCGAGCGGCTTGGGCTGCAGATTGTGGACTTCGTGGGCTCAACCTCTTCCCTCAAGAAAGGAGAGAGCTTTGAGGATACCATACGGACCGTGGACGGGTATGCAGACATCATAATAATAAGGCATCCTCTTGAAGGCAGTGCAAGGCTTGCTGCAGAATTCGCTGAAGCGCCCATCGCAAACGGGGGGGATGGGGGAAACCAGCACCCCTCCCAGACGCTCCTGGACCTTTACACACTAAAGAAAATGAAGGGGGATATCGGGGCTTTGAATGTGCACCTCGTAGGGGACCTTAAGCACGCACGGACAATGCGCTCCCTGCTCTACGGGCTGGGGATGTTTGGGGCAAAGGTGAAGCTTGTTGCGCCCAAAGGGCTGGAAATGGCGCGGGATGCGATTGCAGATGTGAAAAAGAAGTTCGGGATGGAAGTGGAAGAATCCGAAACCATTGACTTCAGGGGTGCGGACGTAGTATATGTATGCAGGATACAGGAGGAGAGGTTTGAGGACAAGTATGAGGCAATGAGCGTGAAGAAAAAATTCACAATCAAGCCGGAATACCTGCAGGGGGTAAAAGAAGACATGATCATACTGCACCCCCTCCCGAAGATTGATGAGATCCCCCCTGAAGTGGACAAGAGCAGGCATGCAAAATACTTTGACCAGGCAAAGAACGGAATCCCGATGAGGATGGCTATTATGAAGAAGATGCTGGGCCCTGCCCGGCAGGATAAAGGGTGATTTTGATGGGCATTACTGTAGACACAATCGAACAGGGGACTGTAGTGGACCACATCCAGCAGGGGATGGGAATCCGCGTAATGGACCTGCTTGGGATAGACAAGAACTATCCCCACAGGGTTGCGCTTGTGATGAACGTGGGCAGCGGGAAAAGCGAGAAAAAAGACATCGTGAAGATTGAGGGCATCCTTGTATCAGAAGAGAAAACGGATGCAATTGCCCTTATTTCCCCGAATGCGACCATCAACCATATCCAGGAAGGCAAGGTAGTGAAAAAGAAGAAGGCAGAGCTTCCGGACAGGATGGAGGGGGTCGGGAAATGCCCGAACCCAAAGTGCATCTCCAACCACCAGGATGTGCCTTCACGGTTTGCACTGGATGGAGAGGAATACAGGTGCGGGTACTGCGAAAGGAAGTTCAGGGCATCCGAGCTCGTTTAAACATAAAAAGGCACAACTGGTGCCTTTTATAACTATTTCTTTCCCTTTTCTAGACCATGAGATTTGTGTGCCCTTCTTTTTCAGACCTCTGCCAGCCAAACGTGGAGATAAAGAAGTTCCCGGATGGGGACAGCTATGTGCGGGTGCCCTCTGCGGCAGATGCTGCAGGAAAGGATGTTGTGCTGTTCAACCGCCTCTATCCTGAACAGGATTCTGCAATATTCCAGACCCTCCTTGTGGTGCGTGCGCTGAGGGAGCATAATCCAAAGAGCATTACCCTTGTTGCCCCTTACCTGCCATATTCCAGGCAGGACAAGCTGTTCAAGGAAGGGGAATTGAAGAGCGCGGAAATCCTTTGCGGGCTGCTGAAGAGGGAAGGGGTGGGCCTGCTTGTTACATTTGACTGCCATTTCCTGAAGAAAGAAGGAGAATTTGAGTACGGCGGGCTGAAAATAAAGAACCTTTCACTAAACAGGAGGCTTGTTGAGAAGGCCAGGGAGATTGCAGGGGAAGAACTTGAAATAATGAGCCCGGATGAGGGGGCCAATTACCTTGTTGCCGAATACGGGGGCTCGAGCATGAAAAAGGAGAGGGGAGAGTATGCAGAGGGGGGAGAGGCCTACAGGGAGATAAAGGAAGTGAAGATGGAGAAAGATGTTTCCGGCAAGGCTGTGCTCATAATAGATGACATGATTTCCACTGGGGGGACAATGCTGAGAGGCATTGAAAACGTGAAGAAGGGAGGTGCAAAAAGCGTAATCTGCGCGGCTGCCCATGGGTTCTTCCTGAAGGGTTCCCTGGAGAAGCTAAGGGAAGCGGGGGAAGTCTTTGTCTCAGACAGCATACCTACAGAAGTTTCAGAAGTTTCAATAAAGCCTTTGCTTGAAGAGATGTTTCCGGAGTAGATGGGATGAAAATAGCATATTTCACAGACACCTACCTGCCAAACAATGACGGGGTCGTTACCTGCCTGCTCAATTACAGGAAGGGGCTGGAGAAGCGAGGACATGAAGTATTTATTTTTACTCCGGGCACGAAAAAGCAGAAGCAGGAAAACAAGGACAGCAACGTTTACTATTTTACTTCTGCCTCGTTCAAGCCCTACCCTGACTACCGGCTGGCGCTTTTCCCTTTCCAGTCAGCAAGGAAGATGCTGAAGGACATCGGGGTGGACATAATCCATTCCCACGGGATTGCAACAACCGGGCTGGCTGCAATAGACTGCGCAAAAAACCTTGGGATTCCGTCAATCGCATCATTCCATACAATGGTCCCCAGCGCAACCCACTACCTTACAAGCAGGGAAGACATGCAGAAATTCCTGGAGGATGTTTCCTGGAAATACCTTAGGTGGTACTACAAGTTTTTCAGGAGGGTCCTTGTGCCAAGCACATTTACCCGGCAGGTGCTGGAGAAAGAGGGCATAAGCAACACAACAGTGATGCCTGCAGGCATAAACTACCGGCTCTATTCAGGCGGGGACGGGGAGTGGATAAGGAAGAGGCACAGGCTCGGGAAAAAGAAGATTGTGCTGCATGTCGGGCGGGTAGTGAAGGAAAAGAACCTGGAGCTGCTTATAAATGAGGCCCAGTCAATCATAAACAAGAAATCCAATGTGGTTTTCATAATTGTGGGGAAGGGCCCTGCGGAGGAATATTACAAGAACCTTGTGGCGCTCAAGGGCCTTGAGGAATATTTTATATTCACAGGCTTCGTCCCCAGAAAAGAACTCCCGGACTATTATGATGCTGCAGATGCATTTGCATTCCCGTCTTATTTCGATACGCAGGGGCTTGTGGCGCTTGAGGCAATGGCTGCGGGGCTCCCGGTTGTTGCGCCAGCGCGCTCAGGCTCCTCTGATTTTGTGAAGGACGGGGAAACGGGGTACCTGTTTAAGGAAGAAGTGGATTTCCGGGAAAAATTGCTGCTTGCGCTTGAAAACGGAAAATGCATGGGGGAAAAATGCAAGGAAGTTGCGCGCAAATATGATGCAGACAAAAGGGTTGAGGAGCTAGTTGGGTTTTATGAAGAGATTTTAAAGAATGGGAAAAACGGGCCAGCTAAACCTTCATCTCCTTAATCATCTCTGCGAATTCATCCCAGGTTTTCAGTAGCACAGAGCCGGACTGGACTTCGAGCTTAAGCATGGTCCCGCCTTTGTATCCGCTGGAAAGGTATTCATAAAACTCGCTTTTCTCTGCCTGCTCTTCAAAGAGTATTATGTTGAGGCCGTTCTTGAGGCTTGAGAGCGCATTAGGTATTACCCTTCCTGCATTATCATAGAGATGCACATAGATATCCTGGCCAAGTATTGTAATCTTGGAATCGTAATCTTCGCTTGAATCTGGCGGAGTAAAGGGAACTGCGTTGTTTATGCAGATGTCCCGGAGCTTCCTGAAGGAGGCAAGGTAGCGGATGGTATTTCCTGCCTCTTCCTCCCAGGAAGTAAGCCCATAGTAATCCAGCTCCTTTTTTACAAGGTCCATCCCTGCGAGCCTCAGGAGCAGATACTCAAGGTTGTAGTCGCTTATGAAAAGCGGCTTTCCTTCAAAGAGCATATTTCGGAATCCTCCCTTGATTTCGCTTAATGTCAGTGGGGTGTTTTTCCATTTATAGCGCTCATTGACCTTTTTGAAAATTTCCAGGAGCTTTTCTTTCTTCATGGGAATTTTGGTTGTGCTCTGGGGCGGGAAATCGGGGATGTCCAGCCCGTACATTGTAACTCCCTTCCTTGCAAAAAGTATCCCTATCCCAAGTGCAACAACAGCAATCCCTATCCCTCCCAGTATCAGGGGATCCTCGAAGATTGAGCGGGAGGCGAACTTCGTTGTTGTTTCAGTAAACTCAAACTCGCCAAGCTCGAATGTGAATGTGTGCTCTTCATTGGCTGCAAGCGGCCCGCCTGTAAGCTCTGCAGCATCCACCTCCAGGCTTTGGACATTGCTGAATTCCTGCATTGCTGCCTTGTTGCCGTCCACATAGACCTGCCCTGTTACCTGCACCGGGGACCCATCAAGGTAAAATGAAAACCTGTAAACATCATTTAAGGTGCTGTGCCTCCCCTGCACAATTTCTAGGGTGCCAACCCGCATGTAAGACCTTGCATACGCCCGTCCGTCAGAATCAATGATGTTCAGAATGTAGTCACCGCTCGGGAGGACAAATGTGTATGGGAAGGTGGGCCTTGAATTCAGGGGCACTTTTGCTGTTGCAATTGGCTCCCTGTCGAGCTCAGCAAGAAGCTCAGTAACGGAGAAGAAAAGCCTTTCTTCGCCTCCCTCCTCATTTAGCTCTGCCATTATGTCCATCTGGGTGGAGCCGAGCCCTGCAGGAGTTATTTCATGCCCCTGTGTGTAAATTTCTCCCTTTGTGCTCTTCTTGGCGTAAATAACTGTGCTGAAGCCCAGCTGGCTTTCATTATCAAACCCATAAATCTTCAGGTATTTGCTGTCCCCTTCAAATGTAGTGGTGAAAAGCTGCACAAGGCTCTCGTTGCTGCCGATTTCTACTGTCCTGGAAGCATCTCCAATAGGCGCCAACCAGGGAGTATTCACCACCAAATCATAAACATCAGATGCTGCATCCTGCCCATCCTCCCATCCCCCATCCAGGGTTTGCGGAAGGGCAACCAGGTATCCGTCTCCATACCTATATGCGCTGACAGATCCCCTGACCAGGCTTGCGCCGCTAATTGCATAAAGTGCGCTTTTCATCCTGAATTCCCCTTCTGAAGAAGGGGGAGCGGATTCATCAAAGGTAATTGCAAGAGGGTCAAGTGCAGCAGGGTTTGAAGAAACCACTGCCCCTTCAGTTGTATACATCCTGAAAAAGGGCTGGCCTATATAAAGGACTGTTACTCCACGTTCAAGAAGCTCTGTGATGCGGGTATCCTGGCCATTAAGCAGCTCTTCAGGGATATATCCGCTCGGGACTATCACCAGTGACTGGGAAGGCAGTGAAGCAAGCCCGCCCATCCCTACTTCATTTACAGGGATTCCCCAGTTGGAAAGCGAAGATTCCAGGGAATTTATGAATTCGGGGTATGTTTCGGCCTGGTAGCGGTTGCTCCTCAGAACATAAACCGAGGAGGGCACAACAGAGTTGTATGCCTCGAGCGTGATGGGCACTTCCCCTGCAGGCTCGCCTTTCATCTCCAGCATCACAAATGCTGTGTGGTAGGGCTCCCTCGGGGCATCTTCCCTGCTCGCAGTAAGAAGGTCGTACGCCTTTACTTCTGCGGAAAGCGATTTTGCTGAGAGGGGGTTAATGACTGATTCATCCTCATAAACCGTGGACTGGAAAAAGAGCATCCCTGTAACGATAAGGGCTAAAACCAGGAGCAGTGCCCCGCCTGCTTTTATGAGCAGCTTTGTGCTTACAAGCGGTGGCTTTTCCTCTTCTTTTTTTTGCTCAAGGGCCATTGTGGTGTCCCTGGGCTTCTTTTCCTCCTCCAGGACCACCTTCCCTTTCGGCTTTTTCCATTTCTCAATTGTTTCCCTGATTGCCTGAAGAGGGGTTTTTTCGACCTTCTTGAACTTGAGCTCACTGGAATAGCGCTTTTTTACATTGAACTGGTAAGTGCGCTTCTTTATTTTGAGGTCTTTTATGTCAGCCATTTAACTCACTGGGCCTGCTGTAGGTAGCCCTGCCTTACAAGGTTGTTGAGCACATCCTCAACCCTTGCTTCTGGGACTTTGTTGTATTTTGCAAACTCCACGATGTTGATTGTCCCATTGTGGTCCATAATCCACTCCTGGACCCTTGTGCTCAGGACATTGTCAGAAATTCCGCCATGGAGCTTCTCAAAGCGTACCTTGAGCTCATCATTTTCATTCTTCAGCTCATAGTTTTCCTTGGAAAGGCTCTTCACCTGGTTTTTGTAGATGAGCGAGGACCTCCTGAGATTCTCCACTTCCCGCTTGAGCTGGTCATATTCCTTGTAAAGTGCCTTGTAGTCCCCGGTAGTGTATTCCTCAAGTTGCCTCATCGTTTCTTCCACAAGCTGGTAAACAACCTTGTTGTCGATATCATAATAGGGCTCAACCAGGGTTACCATGTTGAGCAGGTAGCGCATCACATCCAGTTTCCTCTTGGTCGGGGAAACGTTGCTGGGAACAGTATAAATTACTTCGATTTCGTTTTTCTTGAACTTCATCAGGGAAAAGAGGTAAGGTGTTTTGTCGATGCTCCTGCTTTCGATATATGCTACATTAACTCCCTCTTTCTCCTGCGCAATCTTCAGGAAGGAAATTGTGTTCAGTGCAGATGCAACATCAGAAAACTTCCCCTGCAGCTTTGCCTTCATCCTGAAACCATCAACTTTGGGCTGGGTTATGCTCTCTCCTGCCATTCAGATCACTTCTTTTTTTTCTTCCTTTTCGGCTTTTTTGGGCTGCTCCTGGGGGAAAGCCTCTTTACAACATCATTCGCAGTGCTTGCCTTGGCGGCTGCGCCTTCCTCGCCCTGGAGTGCGGGCACATAGCTGAGGAGTGCAAGCGCAGCAACCATCAGCCCGAGCAAGAGCGCAAAGAAAATGCTCACTATGTTGAAGGGGGCCCCAAGGAGTATTGGGCCGAGCACAAGAAGCAGCACAAGTATTGCTGCAACTGTTATGTGTATCACTGCCATCTTCTCGAATTTTGAACGCTTCTTTTTGTATTCCTCAAGCTTCTCATCCGAAACCACGAGCTTGTTGTTTTGCAGGATTCCAAGCTTTTCCTTTATGTTGCGGATTGTGCGGATTATCGCGTCCTCCTTTATTGGGGTGCCCTCTCCGGGCTCGACTTGCTCTCTTGAAACTATGCACATTCTTGCCATTCTATCCCTCCTCCAGGATTACCTGGGTTATGTCCCTGTCCAGTATGTCTGCCTTTCGCTTGTCTGCTAACGTAAAGATGTTGATGATGGTGGTATCCTCAATCCCGATTTCCTTCAGGAACATAGTTATATTGGAGCGCTCCACCCCGAACCTTTCCAGAAGGATAATGAATGACGCAATGTCCATGTGCCTGCTTTTCTGGTCGAAAAGCCGCACAATCTCTTCTATCCTGGCATCCCCAAGCCCGAACTCGCGGAGCCTCCTCTTAAGATTGTCTTTTTTGAATGATACGCTTCTTGCCACATCAACCGCCTCTTTCTGCTTTTTTGTAAGGACCTTGGAAAGGTCCAGGAAGAATTCGCGCATGGGCTCTTCTCCCTCTATTTTATCTATCAGGAAGGTGGAGGGATAAGGCGCTGCGCTTGAAAAAGACATGTTCACTGCACATGATCCCACCCCAAACTTGGATATCTCGTCCCTCATGAATTCGCTGAAGTTAAGGGAACCCTGGAGGTAATCCAGGAATTTCTCGAACTTAACCTTGAGTATGAATGTTGTCCCTACATTCGAGAAGATTGCCTCTGCAATGTCTGTGGGGTTCTGGGAGGCAACAATAAGCCCGAAGTTATATTTCCTCCCCTCCCTGATAATCATCACTGCATCCGAGTTCTCATCCTTGCCGATTTTCCAGGCCTCGTCCAGGACCACGATGAGGCGCAGGCCTTTTGCCTTTGCCCATCCTGCAGCGCGCATCCTCTCCTTGATGAACTGGAGCATTGCAAGGGCCCCCAGCGCCCTGAACCTCTCATCAGGGAGCCCTGAAAGGTCCAGCGCAACAAGCCCGGACCCGGTAAGCTCGGTGAGGCTTACGGTACTCTGCTGTGCGAAGTAATCCTCTCCCGGCTTTGTGAACTGCTTGAGCCTGTAAATTGCGTTTTCCAGCTCCGCGGGGAACTCATATGTTCCCATTGACGCCTTTTCCTCCAGGATTTTCACCACGTCCTTGAGGGTCGGCGCCTGGATCGGCCTCCCCAGCTCATCCCTCTGCTCTTTTGCCTCCATCCTGAACTTGTTGTCCCTGTATGCTTTTTCTATCGCCTGCTCGGTAAGCCTTTTCTGCTCGGGGTACTGGTCAACATCAGTAAGGATTGCAATTGTGCGCATTACCTGCTTGATGCGGTCGTAGGGCTTCATCCCTCCCAGGTCCAGGAGGTTGAGGTAGGAGCCTTTCCCCAGGGAGATTACCTTCCCCCCTGTCATCCTTACCCACTGCTTGTATTCTCCTGCCCAGTCAATTATCAGGGCATTGGAGTCCCAAACGAATGATGCCCTTGTAAGGAAAGTCTTGATGAAGTATGATTTTCCTGAGCCTGTAATTCCCACGATTGCAAGATGCGGGTTGGTCACATACTGGTAGGTCCAGTAAAAAGGGGCATTGAGCATCTTGGTCCTTCCCACATAAATTGAATTGGTGGGGTCCTTGCAGAGCACCTCCATGGGGGGCTCTGGTGGATGGACCAGGATATTCCTGCTCGCTATGTCCCTGTTGGGCAGTTTGCTTACAAAAAGCCTTCCCACATTTATCTCCTCACAGTATGCTCTCTTCTATTGCCTTCGGGCCGGAGGGGAATGCGTATTCCCATTCAAAGCATCTCTTCATCTCGTCTGCAGTCAGTTGCTCTACCTGCACATTAAGCGCGTTCTGGAGCGTTACTTTTACCTCCCTTACCTGGGCGCGGAGGGTTGCCACCGCAGACTCTTTAGAAATTCCTGATGCAGAAGTCATGGCATATGCAAGCACCCCCATGGGCCTTACCCCTTTTATCAGGCGCTGGAGCTGGGTGTCCCACATGCCGATTTCCCTTTCGTACTTGTCCATCTTGAGCACATCGGGCTCGGCCTTGTCCCTCTCCCTTGCAAGCCTGAGCTGGGCTTCTGCCTTCCTTGTTTCAATCATCCTTCTTTTTTCCGCAACATCCTCTGCATAAAGCAGGTAGCAGATTTTCACTGCATACCTCATGTTGGAGATTGCCCTCTCGAAATACTTGTTGTATGCAACATTCTGGTCCGGGGTCCTTTCTGTTGCAGACTCATAAATCCTTATTGCAAGAAATGCTGATGCATAATACTCGTTTCCTACCTTCTTCACTATCACATCCTGTGAAGGGGGAATCTCATATCCTGTGTCTGTTATCATCACTATTTTCTGCCTTTCTGTAAGAAGAGGGACAACAATATACCCGTATTTGAAGAAAACCACTCCTCCAAGCCCTCCCAAGCCGGCTAAAAGTCCGCCAATAAGGCCAAGCCATCCGCTCGCGCTTGAGCTGATGGCCATTACCGCGCCCAGGAATGCCAGGCCAATTGAAGCATACATTAAGTTTTTGGCAGTAAGTTGCGCCATTAGACCACACCGACTGGGTATTTCATCTAAGGTTTATAAACGTATTGAATAAAGACCGAGGGAGCTACCCGATAGCGGAATCCACAATTGAATCTGCCATCCCCAGGTAGGTGGCCGGGTCCATCAACTCATCTAGCTCCTTTTCGCTGAACTGCTTTCCCGCTTCGCTTTCCTTCAGCACTTCCCTGAGGGGCTTCTTTTCCCTAAATGCTTTTTGGGCTACTTCGCGTACTGCTTCATGGGCTTCCTGCCGGCTCATGCCTTTTTCCACCAGCGCCATCATGACCCTCTCACCCATCACCAGGCCCTTAGTAAGCTCAAGGTTGCGCTGGATGTTTTCGGAATAGAATTCCAGGCCTTCAAGAATTGCTGCCATCTGCTTTGCCATGTAATCAGTAACTATGAAGCTTTCTGGAAAAATAAAGCGCTCGTTTGCAGAGTTTGTGAGGTCGCGCTCATGCTCTAAGGGAATGTTCTCAAGTGCTGTCTGCACGTTTGCGCGGACTACGCGCGCGAGGGAGCAGATTCTCTCGGATTTGTGCGGGTTTCTTTTGTGGGGCATGGTGGAGGAGCCAACCTGCTTCTTTCCAAATGGCTCTGAAATTTCACCCATTTCCGGCCGGGAGAGGTTGCGGATTTCTTTTGCCATCTTCTCTAAGGTTCCTGCGATTATTCCAAGGGTGCAGAGCACCTGCGCATGCCTGTCCCGCTGGATTACCTGGGTGGAGATTTTTGCGGGTTTCAAATCCAGCTCCTCCATCACAAGCTCCTGCATCTGAATTCCTTCCCTGCCGAATGCAGCCATCGTGCCGGTTGCCCCGCTCATCTTCCC
>WJMK01000011.1 GCA_014727975.1 Microcaldota archaeon
CGTGATTGGGGACCGCGTATTCGCGCTTTCTGCATTGCTCAGGCTAAAGGAGAAGGAAGGCCCATTGGTTACTACTGTTGCCACAAGCAAGGTTGCGGAAGATGTGGCTTCCAGGTTTGGGCAGGAAGTAATCTATACTCCCGTGGGTGCACCTTATCTCTCTGAAGAAGCTGCAAAAGGCAAATGCGCAATGGCCGGAGAAGAAGTAGGAGGGGTAATCTGGCCCGAGGTTTCGCTTGCAAAAGATGGGTTTTTGACTGCTGCGAAGGTTGCGGAAGCATTGTGCGAAAAACCAATGAGCAAGTGGCTCCATGAGTTCCCGTTATACTACAATGTGAAAGGCAAGGTTCCCTGGGAATTCGAAGAGATGAAGGAAAAGATTGAGAAGCTTCCAATCCCCAAGGATGCGAAGAAAGTAATCAGGGTAGATGGGGTAAGGATAAACTTCGAGGAGTCTTGGGTGATTTTCCGCCCTTCAGGAACAGAGCCGGTAATCCGTGTATTTGCGGAATCCACGGATGAAAATAAGGCTAAAGAGCTGGTCAGGGAATACGAGGGGAAATTAAGGAAGTAAAAAACAACAGGGCTCGCGGGGAAAAACCAAAGAACGCTTAAGCCTTCCCCAGAAGCTCAAAGTACTTCTTCCTTGAGATCCCAGTTTCCCTCAGGATTGAGCTTAGCAGCCCCACGCTGATGTCTTTGGAGGAATGCACAGGGATGACCACAATCTTTCCGGTTCCAGAATCCTCTAGTATTAAGTGTGAGCCCTTCTGCCTTGCGGGAAAATATCCAAGAAAGCCCAGCATTTTAACCAGTTTCTGCGGGCTTACGGGTGCTAGTTTCATGCGCTCGCAGCCGCAGGAACCTTCTTTACCCCAATGAATTTCATCGGGTTCTCTACCCTGTTCTTAGTATGCTCAAGATAGAGCTCAATTGCTTCTGAGGCATTTTTAGTTACCTCCTCGATTGAATTCCCTTGTGTATGGCACCCAGGAAGCTCCGGTACGTGTGCAACATAGATTCCATTCTCATCCTGTTCTATGACCACATCATACTCCTTTGCTTTTTTCCTGCCTGGTTTGCCCATGTTTTTATTTCCCATGGGGCATATTTAATTGTTTTCGGATTTCCGGCCTCCATTTTCTCACCAGTTAAACCAGGGGATTTTGCACTTAAAAACAAACAGGAGGGGGAAGTTTCCGGTGTTTCCAGTACACCATTTGCAGCGCATTCGGCACGGAGCCCTTATTTGGATATCTGCAGAAGCCACGGATAAAGGGAATCCAGGGAGCTGGCAGAAAAGTACAAAAAAATGCAGGAAGGTTATGTTTGTATTATGAATAATACATTTATGGCATATTTTTGTATTGTTTACAATACATCTTAAATGCTTTTCTGTATTATACACAATACATGAAAGAAAGACTCAAGAAGCTCATCGCCGAGTACTGGGACACAAAACCGGACTATGTCCCAAGGAATATCGTGCCTAAAGACCTTGCAAAAATGCCACTGGTAATTACCGGCCCGAGAAGGGCAGGGAAAAGCTACACAATCCATGAGCTGAGGGATTCGCTTCTGGGCCAGGAAAACGCAAGGAACAGCATTTACCTGAACTTTGAGGATGAAAGGCTTATTGGGTTTAAGCAGGGGGATTTTGAAACGATACTGGAAGCATATTATGAATTGAGGAATGAAAAGCCAACCCTTTTCCTGGATGAAATCCAGAACATCGATGGCTGGGAAAAATTTGCAAGGAGGCTTTCGGATACAGGCTACCACGCAATAGCCACAGGCTCAAACTCCAGAATGCTGAGCAGGGAGATTGCAGGCCAGCTGGGGGGAAGGTTCGCTAATTTTGCAGTATATCCCCTCAATTTCAGGGAATTCATGAAGTTCAACAAGTTCCATTTCAAGGAAGAGCACATGTATTCAAAGGAAAGGCTTGAAATCCAGAAAATGTTTGGGGACTATTTCCAGTACGGGGGATTCCCGAATATCTCGATACTCTCTGCAGAGCCAAGCAGGAGGAACCTGCTTGATGTCTATTTCAGCTTAGTTTTCTACAGGGATGTCGTATCCAGAAACGCAATAAAAAACGAGGGTGCCCTCAAGTTCCTTGTAAAAAGACTCCGGGAAAACATTGGGAACATAATCTCCCCAAGGGCACTTTATGCATCTCTTAAGGCAGCAGATATCCAGGTTGGGCCCAATACTGTTGAGAATTACCTGGATTACCTTGAAGAGGCATTCCTTATCCTGCCCTGCTTTCCTTTTGAAAAATCAGTGCTTAAGCAGGAGAAGAAAAAAAGATATTTTGTGGACAATGGGTACCTCAAGATATTTGATGTGAAAGGGGACAATGGAATCCTTCTTGAGAATCTTGTTTTTACAGAATTGCTGAAATACGGGAAGCAGGTCCATTACTACAAGGGAAAAAGGGAATGCGATTTCATAGTGGATGCATCCGAAGCAATCCAGGCAACATACCTGCTTTCTGAAAGCAATCATAAAAGGGAAATAGAGGGCATTGCAGAGGCCTCAAAATTCCATGGGCTGGACAGGGCAACAATAGTAACATGGAACCAGGAAAAAGAGATTGAGCATGAAGGCTTAAAGATCAGCGTGGTGCCTGCATGGAAATGGTGCCTTTCCCTAAGGAAAGAACAGGGCTAAAGCTCTTGTAGAAAAGCATGAAAAATTATTGAAAGGGTAGCTAAAACTAGAGCTCTCCTACCCTTCTCTGCATCTTCTTCTTGAGCCTGCGCCTTTTCTTCTTTACCCATTTCCAGCGCATGCGCCCTTTCTTTTTCCATTTTCTTGGCCTTGATCCCAATTAATCACCGATTTAGAGTTAGAGTTGTCCCCCGAAACCTTATAAAAGCGGGAACAAATGCAAACGCGCAGAAAGGTTTAAATACTGAAAATCCGGCATTTAACGCATGGTCAAGCATGTCTTCATAGACATCGACGATACGCTCTTCCCTACTTCTGAGTTTGCAGAGCTTGCAAGGAGGAAGGCAGTGCGCGCAATGATTGAGGTTGGGCTAAACGAAGGCCAGGAGAAGCTTTACAGGAGGCTCATAAAAATAATCAAGAAAGAAGGCCCGAACTATGACCACCATTTTGATGAATTATGCAAGGAGCTAAAAGTAAAAAACAAGGCAAAATACGTGGCTGCTGCAGTAGGCGCATACCACGCGGCAAAGAGCTCAATCCAGCCTTATCCCGAAGTACCAAGAACACTGATGATGCTGAAGGAAGAGGGCTACAGGCTCTATGTGGCAACCAACGGGACTGCAGTAAAGC
>WJMK01000012.1 GCA_014727975.1 Microcaldota archaeon
ACAGATACAGGAACAGGTACAATGGATACTGACACTGGAACAGATACAGATACTGGTTCAGATACTGCAACCAGCACAGGCGAAGACACTGATACTACTACGGGAGCCTGCCAGGAACCCCTTGCAGCAGATACTCTGATGGGGACATTTGATGCAGTTGATTCTGTTTCAGGGGCAACCTATCCTGTAGAGGTTTATGCAGATGAAGCTACTGCGGCAAACTGGCCGAGCATTGGAAGCATTTACAAAATAAGGCTTGTCTTCCTTGGGGAGGGAGTTCCGGAAGTTCCGGAAGCTGCCCCGGGAACCAGGACTGACCGCAACAGCGTTACAGTCCCAGTGGGAGGCCAGGAATGGACTTTCTTCAGACTCGGCGAGAACGGAGAAGTGGACCGCTCCTGGCTTGGGATAAACCGTGGTTTCTCCGGAACCCTTACTGCTGGTGCCGGCCCCGCATACTTCAACCTCAATGGAATTGAGTATGCAGTTGAGGTGCTGGACACCACTGCAGAAGGGGAAGCACTGGTAAGGCTTGATGCCGGAGAAGGAAATGTGGAGTCAACATGGGTTCCCTCCGACCTTCCGTATGTGAAAGTTGGCGATGTCTATGTGAAAGTCCCCGGCATGGAAGGAGAGAATGTATCACTTGAGGTTTGCGAGGACAGGGAAAAGACCAATGCTTCCACCCTGTTTGACGAGACGACCGGAAACCTCACTGAACAGACAGTTACCAGAGGGTGTGATTGAGCATGGCGAATACAACATTAAAGAGAGGGCTCATGGTGACCCTCGGCCTTATTTTTCTTTTTTCTTCAGTTTATGCATGCGAGTATGATGCAGACTGCGCTGACTGGGAAGAGTGCGTAGATGGAAGCTGCGAGCTTGCTTCCGGCTATTGTGACGGCGATTCAGATTGTGATTCTGATGAGATATGCGATTCAGACACACATGCGTGCATCTCCGTGGAATGCGCAACTGATTCAGACTGCGCTGAGTGGGAAGAGTGCAACTCCGACTACGAGTGTGTCCTGGTAAGCGGAATGTGCGACGGAGATGGCGACTGCGATTCCGGAGAAACCTGCGATTCAGACACACATGCGTGCATTTCTGCAGAATGTACTTCTGATTCAGACTGCGCTGAGTGGGAAGAGTGCAACTCCGACTACGAGTGTGTCCTGGTAAGCGGAATGTGCGACGGAGATGGCGACTGCGATTCCGGAGAAACCTGCGATTCAGACACACATGCGTGCATCTCCGTGGAATGCGCAACTGATTCAGACTGCGATTCCGGAGAGTACTGCAACTCAAACTATATCTGCCGCCCTTATGAACAGGAAGACGACGATGATGATGATGACAATGACGAGCCCGAAGATGAGTGCGAAGTGGACTCAGAGTGCTCCGACTGGGAGGAATGTTCCCACGGGGAATGTGAGCTTGCTTCCGAGCACTGTGAAGATGACGGCGACTGCGGAGAAGGCGAATACTGCACAGACCACTCATGCGTGATGCAGACCGGCTATTGTGAAGATGCAAGGGACTGCAACCCATGGGAAATGTGCTCAGACCACGAATGTGTCATCGGCCCTGAACGCTGCGCTTCGGATGCAGACTGCGAGGCCTGGGAGATTTGTGAAGATGTTTCCTGGACCTGCGAGATTGCTCCTGGATACTGCGAGATGGACAGGGACTGCACCTATTGGCAGCACTGTGAAGACATGGAGTGCGTCCCCAATTCAGGAAAGTGCGAAGATGATTCTGATTGCGGAGAAGATAAGCACTGCGATGCGGGCACCCACACCTGTGAAGAAACAGAAGAGGAGGAAGAGGTTACCCCTCCTGTTCAGCAGCAGCCTCTTGATGTGGAGAAGCTTTGCTCTCCCCTGGTGGAAAACGCAAGGGAAGATGCAAGGGAAGATGCAATAGAAGATTTTGCAGAGCAGGAAGAACCAACAAAAAAAGAGGAACTTCTGGGAGGCAATCTCCCGATGGTCCTTATTGGGGGTCTTATCCTGCTTGTGCTAGGAGGCCTTGCAGGCTGGCACACAGGCCGTTCTTTTTCTGAGGAACAGTAGTTCCTCCATTCTTTTCTTATTTTTATCCATAAGCTTAATATAATCCTCTAGAGTAACTTCCAGACTAAAGGTGCTTTTAGGATGGACAGTGACCCGAAGAAAATGCACTGGAGCGAAATTATCGCAAAGAAAGTTATTGAGGGCAGGGAAGCCCCATATACAGTAATGAGCGGCATAACCACAAGCGGCCCGCTCCATCCGGGAACCCTCTGCGAGTTCCTTTTTGCGGATGCAATTTACAAGTCCCTTGAGAAGATGGCAGGGGAAGCAAAATTCGTGTTTGTTGCAGATATAACCGATGCATTTGACAATGTGCCCGGCCCGTTTAAAGAACATATCAGGGAGCTGGAGCCCCATTTGGGAAAGCCCCTTTCCGATGTTCCTGACCCGCTTGGCTGCCACAGCTCTTTTGCAGACCACTTCCTTTCCGAGGCAACCGATGCAATGGAAAAATTTGATGTTCATCCTGAGATTATGCGGGCGGACGAGGCCTATGCTTCAGGGAAATATGACGAATATGCAATACAGTTCTCCGAACGCAAGGAGGAGATAAAGAAAATAGTCCAGGAAAGCTCTCTCCGTAAAACAATGCCCGATGAATGGCACCCTATAATGCCTATCTGCGAAGGGTGCGGAAAGGTAGCGACCACCCGCGTCACCTCTTATCAGAATGGAGAATACGAATATGTCTGCGACGGAGAAACCCCTTATGGTGCAGAAGGCTGCAGCTACAAGGGAAAAGCAAAAATCTCAGACCACAAATACAAGCTGCTCTGGAGGCTGGACTGGCCGGCAAGGCAGGATTTCCGCAAAGTAAGCGTAGAAGGAGGAAGCGTTGACCATCACACAAAAGGAGGCTCGGTTTCCACTCTTATCGCAATACATTCAAAGTTTTTCAAAAAAGAGCCGCCTGTTATGTACAAGTTTGGTTTTCTTAAGTACCACGGCAAGAAATACTCTAAATCCAAGGGAATCGGGCACTCTGTACAGGAGCTTATGGATCTTCTCCCGATTCCTGTATTTGAGTATGCACTCCTGCGCCCGGATATCCAGGAGGACAAGGAGCTTGTGCTAGATGAGAAAACGCTCCTCCCTCTTATTGCGGATTTTGAGCATGCTTCTTCTCTGGACCAGAATGCAGACCTTGCCCGTGCAGACCGCAAGAAGGCAATTTCCTATTTCCTTACTGAGGGAAGAGAGTGGAGTGTCCCCCTTTCCGAGCTTCTTGTGGCTTATGCAATATACAAGGACTGGAGCAAGGCAGGAGAATTCATTGGTGATGCCCGTGGCGCCCGCTACATCTCGGGTTATGTTGAGGCCTGGCTGGAGAGGGGATGGATTCCTGAAAAATATGTTTTTGACCTGGCTGAAGGAAAAAAGCCGCCCCGCCCTGAGCTCGTGAGGGCGTTTGCAGAAGGCCTGGAGGAAGGGGCATCTGCTGAAGAGCTCCAGGCGTATGTTTTCAGTTTTGCAAAGGAGAAGGACATTTCCCCCCAAGAGCTTTTCCAGAACACATATACTGCGCTGATAGGGAAGCCCAGGGGACCCAGGCTGGGAAAGTTCCTTTTTGCGATAGGAGTGCCCAGAGTAAGGAAAATGTTATTAAAAGTATCGGAATGAGCCAAATCCCTGCCTGTTTTTGCGGGTTTTTGGTTTCTTTCTCGAGGAGCTTCCGAAACTCACTTAAACGTTTCGGTAACTAATTATACAAAATACAATAGAAACCTTAAAAAGGTTTTTCTATTTTAGGTGGGAGAAAAATGTCAAAGAAAAAATGCCCCGAGTGTGGGGGCACTAAACTTATACGGGACTATGAGAAAGGAGAGCTCATCTGTGCGTCCTGCGGTCTTATTATAGCCGACAATATCCAGGACAGCGGACCTGAGTGGAGAGCATTTGATGCTGAGCAGAAGGAGAAGAGGGCCCGCGGAGGAGCGCCCATAAAATACATGCGCCCGAACAAAGGCCTTGTCACAGAGATAGACCAGTACAACCGGGACAGCAGGGGAATGAAGATCTCCACAAAGAAGCAGGCACAGTTCTACAGGATGAGGAAGTGGCACAAGAGAGTTTCAATCGCTACATCCATGGAAAGGAACCTGGCAATTGCTCTTGCAGAGCTTGACCGTGTTGCATCTTACCTTGGCCTCCCAGATGACATAAAGGAAGCGGCCGCCCTTCTTTACAGGCGTGCCGTTAAAGAGGAGCTCATCCGCGGAAGGATAATTGAGTCTATTGTGGCTGCAGTAATATATGCAATATGCAGGATACACGGGATTCCCCGGACACTTGATGAGATTTCAAAGGCTTCAGGAATTGAAAAGAAGGAAATCGGCCGCTCCTACAGGTTCCTCAAGGCCGAGCTCAAGTTGGATGTTCCGCTTACCGACCCTTCATATTATGTGCAGAAGTTCGCAACTGCGCTTAAGCTGAGTGGGGAGGTGCAGAAGAAAGCAGTCCTCCTAATCAAGAAAGCAGTAAAGAAGGGGCTGATTTCAGGAAGGGGCCCGACGGGTGTTGCTGCAGCAGCCTTGTACATTGCATCTGCAATGGTTGGGGAACGCAGGACACAGAAGGAGGTTGCGGATGTTGCAGGAGTGACTGAAGTAACTATCCGCAACCGTTACAGGGAACTCAAGAAGGAGCTCGGGCTCAAGATAAATCTCTGAGAAATCTACGATTTCTTCTCTTGGGGCAATACTCTCAGGGTCTGAGGGTCCTTCCAAAACCTTTTTTAATTTCCTTTTCTATTCTTTTCCATGCTTGAGCTTGCAGTGGACTATATTACGTTTGCCCTGAATGTTGCCGGCGCCCTGGTGGTTTTATACGGGAGCGTGCAGGCATTCCCGAAAATTCTGAAGATTGAGTTTTCCTATAAGAACAAATTCCATGCATATGAGAATGTCAAGCGCACTTATGTGCAGAAACTCATCCTTGCCCTTGACTTCTTTGTTGCGGCAGACCTGCTCAGGCTTATTGCCCTTCCCACCCTTGACGAGATAATCCTGATTGCGATGATAGTTTTCATCCGGACAATCCTGAATTATTCTCTGAGCAAGGAAATCCACCGGCACAAGGAATAATCCTTCTTTAATTTTTCTGGAGAATGACCTGCATGAAGGTTCTTTTCCCTGCCCTGGTGCTTTTGCTTCTTGCCGGATGCTGCACCCTTGCTGAAACCCCTTTTGAGGCAGCGTATTCCGAAGAAGAGGAGCCCCCTGATTACTCTTATGATTTGGAAGTAAAAGACATTTATTCTGTTCCTGAATATCCCCGCCTCACTGAAAGCTACAAGATGCGCGCACTTGTGCAGTCTTACGGAAAATATACTCCCTCAGGATACAGGATTTGGATTCTTGACGGCAACAGAACCCTCCTGCATGAAAATATAACAGAGCCCGAACTTCTCCAGCATTTTGAGTTTGATTACTATGCGGATTCAACCGAGCCCCACCACATCAGGGTTGAGGTGCAGAGCATTGATTCTGCCCACCCTGAGCCCGAAACCTGCCTTGAAAACAATGTTATGCGCAAGGACATCCGTGCTTATCCTGTTGGGTATTATGACCTTAATAACTGGAGAATCACCTGGTTTTATGATTTTGTTGGAATTCAGGTCAGGCAGGCCCAGGCTTTTACCCTCCAAAAGCCCCTGAATGTGAGCAGGGTCGGAGTCTATGTACAGGCCCGGGTTCCTCCCTCCCATGATTCAAAGTTGCTTGTTTCCCTTCATGAAAAGCCCAATAATTGGGGAAACCTTGGCGTGGGAGAAGAGCTTGCGCAGGCAGAACTAAATGCATCCCGGATAACCCAGAAGCCCTCCTGGCAGTGGGCAGAGTTTGAAACTCTTCAGCTCCGGAATGATACCTACTGGATACTCCTTGAATACGAATCCTCTTCCAGTGCGGGAGTTGAATGGTACCGCGCAGAAGGTAATCCCTATGGAACAGTTTATGATACGCAGATGCTGGACCTTGGGGGCTATGGGGAATGGGAGTACAAAGGGTTTGATTTTGCCTTTAAAGTAGAGTGAGTCTTTAAAATATTTGCTCTAGTTAATCTCCCTATGGCATCATTGAGTTTACTCCTGTTTGCACTTATTGCAGTTGTTGGGGGGCTGATTTAT
>WJMK01000050.1 GCA_014727975.1 Microcaldota archaeon
TATTCGAGCTTCCATAGCGTTAGTGCATTTCGGTATCGCAGACGCCGATGCCGGGCCGGTAAAAATTGAACCGCACGTTCGGATGCTCGGCCAACAGCGACATCGGGACTGCGCTATCCGGCAAGTGTTTGGCAATCATGAGCGTGGTCAAGCGCAGGCCGAACGGATTATCGTGCTGTCCGGCGTGCCAGATCGAGACGGTGTCGGCCTTCCAGGTTTCGACCGGCCCGACCGTAATGGCCTGCGACGGCACGTTCGAGACCACCCCGCCACCGGAGGTGCGGGCATTCTGAATGATCGTCATCGGGTGCAGATCTACAATACGCGTACCGAACCGGCGGTATTCTTCCGGCGTCGGGGGCTGGTCGGCATACTGCCCCTCGCGTTTGACCGGGTCGTTAAACGCCCAATGTTTCACTTCGCCCTGCCCACCCTGCATCACCAGGCAGCGGCTCGTATCGTAAGACCGGCAGTAGTCCTCCAGGTTGTCGTGCCGCAGAAAGTGCAGGTGCTCGTCCGGCATCCGCAGTTCAGGCTTGATCCGGTTAAAACACAGGTCTAAATCGGCTTTGGTGAAACTCAGCGGATGCGTCTCGGGCACGGCCTGCCCGGCGATGTACCATTCGTCCATAGCCCAGAAATGGCCGTGACGCACATCAATGTCCAGGTCATTGATGATCTGGGCGACTAAAGGCAGTTGTTCGGTCGGCCCGATCGGGCCGCAAATCCCGGTCGGTTCATGTTCTGTCGCCTGCTGCCAGGCCGTCACATATTCCAGAGCTTCGGCCAGGTAAAACGATTCCAGCGTGTCGTAGAATGTGACCGTAAAGCCCGGGCGGGACAGGCGCAGCAGGTCGTCAGCCGTTAACTGCGCCGCATCGTGCAGAATAGCCTCATCCAGCGTGGTATAATCCCACCACTCCGGCGCTACTTTACTGATCGGTCTCATACGCTCCTCCTTTGAGCATGTAGCGCAGACATCCCTGTCTGCGAACAGCGCACACAGACACGAATGTCTGTGCCACCAATGGCTCACCCCTTTTCATTGTGCCGGGCGAGCGTCTCGCTCATGGCATCTCCTTTGAAAATACCTGTACCGGCCAACATCCTTGTTGGCCGAGCCATGCTGCGAACAAGGATGTTCGCAGGTACAATGCGCCGCCCGTTTTCTTTGTGTCCGGGTGAGTACACGTTCATAACAACTCCCTGCTTATTGGTTGGGTGCATCTCGCGCTCGGAAAACTCGCCATACGGAAGCATAGACAGGCTGTCTATTTGCGTCAAGTTTTTTTGAGATGATTTGAGCGTGTTTAATTCAGCGTTGCTCATAATAGCGTTTTCCGCGCAACGCGTCGGGCAGGTAATCTTGCTCCACCCGGCTGCCGTCGTAATCGTGCGGATATTTATAGTCCTGGCCATACCCGAGGTCTTTCATCAGGCCGGTCGGGGCGTTGCGCAGATGCAGGGGCACGGGCAGGGCGCCGTATTGTTTCACGTCGTGCTGGGCGCGTAAAATGGCGGTATATTCGGCGTTATTTTTGGGCGCCAGGGCCAGATAAATGACAGCCTGTGATAGGTTGAGCTGGGCTTCCGGCAGGCCCACGAAATGCACGGCCTGCATTGCGGCGACGGCCACGACCAGGGCCTGCGGGTCGGCGTTGCCGATGTCTTCCGAGGCCAGGATCACCATGCGCCGGGCGATAAACAGCGGGTCTTCGCCGGCGTCCAGCATCCGCGCCAGATAATAGACAGCCGCGTCCGGGTCGCTGCCGCGCAGGCTTTTGATAAAGGCGGAAATGACATTGTAATGTTCTTCGCCGTGTTTATCGTATGTCAGGGCTTTTTCTCCGAGCAAGCGGCCCAGCGTCTGCGGCGTAATCACCCGCACGCCGTTGGCATCCGGGGCGGTATTCTGCACGGCAAGCTCCAGATAATTCAAGGCGATGCGCGTGTCGCCGTCGGCGTGACGCGCCAGGAAGATGAAGACGTCGGGGTGAATGTCAAGCGCGTATTGGCCCAGGCCCCGTTCCGTATCCGCGACCGCGCGTTGCAGAATTGCGACAATGGCGTCCTCGCTGAGGCGGTGCAGCACAAACACCTGACAGCGCGAGAGCAGCGCGCGGTTGACCTCGAACGACGGGTTTTCGGTGGTCGCGCCGATCAGCGTAATTGTGCCCTGTTCCACGTGGGGCAGGAAGGCATCTTGTTGGGTTTTGTTCAGGCGGTGGATTTCATCTACGAACAGCACCGTCTGCCGGCCGTAGAGGCTGAGTTGGGACCGCGCTTCTTTGACGACTTTGCGCAGCTCGGGTACGCCTGACATGACCGCGCTGAACGGTACAAAATGTGATTGGGTCGTGTTCGCAATAATCCGCGCCAGGGTGGTCTTGCCTGATCCGGGCGGTCCCCACAAAATCATCGAGTTGAGCGCGTCGCGTTCGATCATGCGTTGCAAGGCGGTACCCGGGCCCAGGATGTGCTGCTGCCCGGCAAACTCGGCCAGCGTTTGCGGCCGGATGCGGTCGGCTAAGGGCGCAAAGGCCGCCTGCTGTTGTTTGGCCTGCGCCGCGAATAAATCTACCTGTTGCATGACTCAGACGTACGCCCCCATTGAGCGGCCCTGATTTTTGATAATTTCAGCAAAAATAATATATTTCGTGCGATAGGCTTTATTGCCGACTTCGATGACTTTATTTTCAACGGTCGCTTCGCCTTCGGCGCCACCCAGATAATACACAGGCTGCAGGCGTTCGTCGCCTTCTTCATACTCGACATTCAAGACCGCTTCTTTGCCGTTCGTAAATAACAGCCGAATCTCGACTTTTTTTGTTGCCATATCCTCATCATCCTGTAAGATGTTGTTTGTGTGAGTCTTTCCA
>WJMK01000013.1 GCA_014727975.1 Microcaldota archaeon
AGCAGCCCGTTTTTCCGCCCATAGGGCAGTACAGACAAGGCCGTGAGAACGCTTAACTTCCGAGTTCGGGATGGGTTCGGGTGTTTCCATTCTCCTATGGCCGTTGGCGAGCTATTAGTGTGGACCGAACTGTTTAAAAAGATGTAGCCGGGCAGCGGATGGAGATAAAGAATAAAAAGGTGGTGCAGGAAATGGCTCTATGGCCACTCAACTTGCAAACGGGAATTATGATGCTGCAGCCCAGCTGTTCTGGGAAAGGTTCATTGACCTGGTGATGGCTCCTGCAAGCGAGCCGGATATGCTCTGGTTTGCAATTCCCCTTATAATCGCAACAGTCCTTATGGCCCTTTATTTTGGAAGGTACAGGTGGGAAGAGCTGGGGTGGAACAGCTCTTTTGCAAACACCATGGTCTTCCTTTTTGTCTCAATAGACCTTGTGCGGAGAATGTATGAATCCAAAATCCCCTTCTCCTGGATGAACATATATGAGAACCCGCTTTACCTTACAATTACTATTGCCCTTGCACTATTCAGCATCACATCGATGCTTGTGGTGTATTACCACTTGCTACCGAAAAGGCTTGCGTTTACGATCTTCTCCAACCTTCCGGTGAACCTTGCAGTATATACGGTCATGACAATCGTTTATGTGGGGGTGCCTGCTGACTGGACCACAGTGGGCGCAGGAATACTCCTCTTCCTGGTTGTCTGGCTGCTGCTTAAGTTGCTGCAGTTCCTACAGCGGCTCTCTGCAAAAAGGCATGAAGAAGAGGAAAAGGGGGACTGGGACTCCGAAGGAAACGGGGAGTACGAGCTGGATGAGAAGGACTTGGAAAAGGGGCCCCAGGGCTCTATGAAGGTAAAGGAGGGAAAACGCAGTGGCAAGGAGAAGAAGGCAAATGCGGCAAAAAAGCGGAAAAAGAAGTAGCCGGGCTTTTAAGGCTAAACCTATTTATTAGGGAAGATGCAGATAATGCCGGGTGTTGATGTGGATTATGTTTGCGATACAAGCGTAATTGTAGATGGAAGGATTATCGAACTGATAAAAAAGAAAAAGCTGAAAGGCAGGGTTTACCTCCACAAAGCTACTATTGCAGAGCTGGAGCACCAGGCGAACATGAACAAGGAGATTGGGTTTGCAGGGTTTTCAGTGATTGGGAAGCTCAGGGAGATGGAAAAAAAGGGGGACATAGAGCTGATTATAGAGGGTGAACGGCCGCGGGGGGACCAGGTAAAATATGCAAAACAGGAGGGGAGCCTGGATTTCATGATAAGGGAGCTTGCCCGCGGGCTCGGGGCTGCACTGGTCACAGGGGACAAAGTCCAGAATGAAGCTGCGCTTGCGGAAGGGATTGAAACTATCTACCTTAGTGCGCATGAAGAGTTCAAGAAGCTGGAATTCGAGAAATACTTCAATGAGCCGGATGTAATGAGCGTGCACTTCAAGGAAGAATGCGAGGTTGTGCGGAAGAAAGGAAGGCCCGGGGAAGTGGTTGTGGAGAAAATGGGCAAGCCAATCAAGCTTGAATATATCCGCAAAATGGGGGAAGAGATAATCGAGGCGGTAAGCAGGAACAGGAGCTACTATTTTGAGATAGACAAGGTGGGTGCTTCGGTTATCCAGATGGGGCTTTACCGGATAGTGATTGCAAAAACGCCTTTTTCGGACGGTTTTGAGATTACCGTTGTAAGGCCCATCAAAAAGCTGGGGTTTTCAGATTACAAAGTATCGGCAAAGCTGAAGGACAGGATAGACAACAAAGCAGAAGGGATACTGATTTGCGGGCCTCCGGGCTCAGGAAAATCCACTTTTGCTGCTGCACTTGCAGAATATTACCATGGAAAAAAGAAAGTGGTAAAGACCATGGAAAGCCCAAGGGACATGAGAGTGGTGGATGCGATCACCCAGTATACTGCACTAGACGGGGATTTTGACAACACAAAGGAAGTGCTCCTGCTTGTGAGGCCAGACTACACCTTCTATGATGAAGTGCGCAAGATAAAGGACTTCCAGGTTTTTGCAGACATGCGGCTTTCAGGAATCGGGCTTGTGGGTGTTGTCCACGGCCACCGGGCGATTGATGCGATCCAGAGGCTGATTGGGAAGGTTGAACTCGGGGTTATACCTCAGATTGTGGATACAGTTATCCTTATTGACAAAGGAGGCATTGGACACGTATACGAGCTGGAGCAGGTAGTGAAAGTCCCCACAGGGATGAGGGAGCAGGACCTTGCAAGACCAGTAATTGAAGTGCGGGAGTTTGAAAGCGGGAGGCTTGAATACGAGCTTTACAAGTTTGGGGAGGAAACAGTTGTGCTTTCTATGGAAAAGGCCTCACCTTTTGGGGCAAGAAAACGGAGGGGCGGCAGGAGGACTGAGCACAAGGAAGGAAGGCTGGAGTCCACCCTTTCAAAAATAATGGGATACCAGTTCAGGATTGAGAAGAAAGGAGACCAGTTTGTGCTTTATGCCCACCCCCATGACATGGCATACCTTTTCGGGAAGGGAATCAAGAAACTCAGGAAGCTGGAAAAGAAATATGGCCCTATACAAGTTGAGGAGATATGACTGAAATCATTTCGCTGGAAAAAGAATACGGCCGGGCATTCCAGGAGGCAAAAAGGGTGCTTTCTTCAGGAGGGGTATTGCTTTACCCTACAGACACTGTTTATGGCATTGGGGGGGACGCGCGGAATCCGGAAGTTGTGGAAAGAATAAGAAAAATCAAAAGGAGGGAAGATTCAGTGTTTTCAGTTTTGCTTGGGGGAATTGGGATGGTGAAGGAATATGCAGAAGTAGAGGGAGATGTGGTGGGGGCAGTTATGGATGCGTTCCCAGGGGCAACTACCCTCATCCTTAAATCAAGAAAAGAGCTGCCTGTTGTGAACAAAGGCAAGATTGGGGTCCGGGTCCCTGAGCATATTTTTATGCGGAAGCTGAGCCTGGAGCTGGAAATGCCTATTGTGAGTACAAGCGCAAACAGGAGCGGCGGAAAGGCGCCTGCAGGGATAGGTGAGATTGAAAAGGAGATTATGGATGAAGCAGACCTGGTGCTTGATGGAGGGGAAACCCTGCACAGGATGAATTCAAGTGTAGTGGATATTCTTGAAAAGAAAGTAAAGAGGGTTGGGGCAGGGGAAATTATTTTTTAGGGTTCTTTTTTGGTGCCTCCTTTTTACCTAAAAATTTTGAAATGTCAACGCCCTCTATGGCGCGCAGCACTTCTATTGGAGTTACAAATACCAGTGTGTTGGACTGGTCTGCGCTGACATCTGAAAGAGTCTGGAGCGTCCTGAGATGCATTCCCCCTGATGATTTTGCAAGGTTCTCTGCAGCCTTCCTCAGGTTTTCTGAGGCTTCGAGCTCACCGCTTGACAGGATAATTGTTGCGCGCTTCTCACGCTCTGCCTCTGCCTGCCTTGCCATTGCCCGCTTCATGTCTGTGGGCAGCTCCACATCCTGTATCTTTATTGCGGTTATGTCTACTCCCCATTTGTCTGTTTCCTCGTCAACCAGCTTCTTTATGTCTGAAGCGATGGACTCCCTTTCTGTAAGGAGGGTATCCAGGTCAATGCGCCCTATTACGTCCCTGAGGGCAGTCTGCGCATACTGGGCAACTGCGTAAGTGTAGTTCTGGATTTCAAGGATTGCGTCTTTTGTGTTGTGGACACGGAAATAGACTACTGCGTTCACCATTACCGGCACATTGTCCTTGGTCATTACTTCCTGCTTTGGGATATCCACGGTGGTAATCCTTTTGTCAACAGTAAGCAGGGTATGGACAATGGGGATGATTATGTTAAGGCCGGGCTTTATATCCCGTGTATACCTTCCAAAAGTGAGGAGCACCCCTTCCTTGTACTGGGGGACTATCCTCACTGCGGCAACAAAAAAGAAGATTCCGATTACTGCTATTACAGGTAGCAACCCACACGTTAAGTCAAGCATGGGGTTATTTTGAAGAAAAGGAATAAAAGGAGGGAGGAAAATCGGGAATAGGTTTTTATTCCTGGAGCGGGTAAATTATAGGTATGCCAAAGGAAAAAATGGAATCACGGTTGAGAGGAATACTTCCTGTGAAAGACGAGCAGATGCTTAAGAAGCTGGTGGATGCAAAGCTCAGGAAGGTGCAGGCAAGAAGAATCCCTCTCTATGATATGAGCGGGGAGGAGCAGAATATTGTGAAATACCCGTTGGGGCTGCTAAAGGAAAAGGGCGTGGATATCCCTGAGATAGACATGGAGACCGTGTGCGTTACAACCGGCCCAAATAACCTGGAGCTGGTGAATAAGGGGGGAGATGTAGTCTCCCTTACCCTCACTGGAAACAAGATTGCATATTCAATAAATGGCTCTCCGCGAAAGGAAATGGGCAATGGGGAGATAGAGCTTATTTAGGTGCTTAAATGAAGGAATTCAAGGAAAATGAGGATATCCAGACTGAAGAGAAGATGACCAATTTGAACCCGCTTTCCGAGATACCCGGGAAAGTAATGGGGGTGAGAGAATATTGCCTGCGCGCATTTGATGAAGCGCACAAGGCGTTTGGGGAACAGATGGGCTCTGACTTCGAGAAGGCCCTGGCCCGCCTTGAGGAAGCAGATTTCTCTGTAAGCATTGATGATGCAACCCACACAATAAGCACACGGGACGCCCATGGGTACCTGCTTTCACTCAGTGTTGACAACGACACTGTTAGCCTTATGCTTTCCAGGGAAGGGAAAGAAGACACAATTACCTATAAAAATGGGGAGATAAGCAGGAGAAGGCAGGTCTAGCCTTCATCCTTTTTTCTGCTTTTTTTGGCTGCCCTGGGCTCTTTTTCTACAGGCTCGTATCTCTCCTCTTCTTTGCCTATTATTGCATCTATTATTTTTTCCAGAGTCCCTTTCTCCTCCTCCACCCTGGTTACCCTTATGGGGGTGGCAGAGCCCCCGGGGCCCCTGGAAAACGAATCAGGGGCAGAAGCCTCAAAGCATATCCTGCAGAGCCTTTTTCCCCCAAGCATGTAGAATACGTCTGTTGCCCTTCCGCAGCGTTCGCAAACGCCTCCTGATGTGTTCCTTTCTTCGTCTGCCCCAGAGCTGCGGGCGGCTTTCTCCATTTTTTCTTCTTTTTCGCGCTCCTCTTCTTCAAGTGCTCCATGGCAGGCTGGGCAGAGAAGCATGCCTTCGAAATACTGTGCCTCTTCTGCAGGGAAGTAGCTGCCGCAGTGCTGGCATTGTTTGTGGGTATCTGCGAAATTATCCATCGTGTTCTATAGAAATGGGGAGATATATAGGTTTTTGGGAGATATGTGTTAGAGTATGGAAAAAAGTATATTATTTAAAAGGGTTTCTGTGGAGAAATATATGCTATGAACAGTAATAGAAGGCCTCATGCCACCCTAAGGGGGCGCCCTCAGGGAGGACCAGAAGGCGCTAGGACAACAAAATCAATTGCAAGAAGGCTCCCCCCTGAGCTTCAGCTCAATGAAAAATACCTCAAGTTCGCAAATGTGCATACTTTGCTTTCTGAAATGCTTGACAGGAGCCCTGATGCATGGAGGGGGAACAGCGAAAAGACTGGGGAAGTCCTGAAAAAGGCCCTTGTGAAATCCAAGGAAAGGGCAATGGATAGCAGGGAGGATTTTGCAAGATATAATCTGCTGAAAGGCTTCCGGGGAGTTGCAGGCAATCCAGCAGCGCTGGGCTCATTTGAGGAATGGCTGCAGGCAAAGGAAGATGATTATGTCGCGGTAGCAAGCATTTATGCCGATTTGGGCTATGCAGGCAGGAAAAGGCTGGGCATCGGGACTACCCAGGAGGAGGTCCTGGCTGCATGCGATATGCTTATCCAGCAGGCTTCCGGGGATGGCAAACCAGGTGCGGTGATGGCCTTCCCGGAAATAATAGGCAGCAAGGTTCCCATTGAAGGCACAGACAAGACATGGGGAGTGCTTGAGAAAGAAATGTTTGACTGTTGGCTCCAGGCAAACCCTGAAGCGATTTTGCCTAAAAGGGGAAACCAGGAGCTCATTGAGGCCCTTAGCAAGGCAGAGCATGAGAAAAGTGCGCTTGAGCGGGGAACGGATGAGCTCGAAAACAGGCTGGCCGAGGTTACTGAAGAGCTGCGCGCAGCAAGGATTGGCATAGAAAGTGCAAAAGTGGAGAAGCAAGGACTCAGGGAAAGGCTCAGGGAAAGGAATGCAGCGCTGGACAGCGCAAGGCACAGGGCTGAGGAGCTTGAGGAAAAAAATGCTGATTTGAGGGCAATAAACCAAAGAAAGCATGCCCTGATGGAGGAATACGCAAATGAAGCCGAGAAAACCATTTCAGAGCTCAGCGAACTGAGGTCAAAAAACGCGGCCCTTGAAACAAGGGTATCAGACATGGAGGGAACTATCGCAGCCCTCAACGCAAAGCTTGAAGGAAGGGATTCAGGTGAAGGGCTTACGGAAGAAGACTTGGTGAGGCCTACACTGCCCTCTGAAGAATTCTTTGTGCCTGATGAAGTACAGGAAGCAGCCAAGGCTCCTGCAGAAGAAGAGCTTGGGAAAGCAGTTGAGGCTGAATTGCCTGAAAGGGAGATTACCGAGGAGATATCGCTTGAGGGCGCTGAACAGATTCCTTCCGGAGCCGATGAGAAAAAAGAGCGCCGCAGGCTCTGGGAAAGTGCAATCGGGATGAGGCTGGAATATCTTCTTTATGGCTTTACCGGAAATGAAGATTTGAGGCATCCGCCAAAAGCGGAAAACTTTGAAAATGATACTGCATATGTGAGAAGGGACAGGGCGTACCGCTCATGGTGCGGGGGAGCAGGAAGGAGCATAAGGAAAACGCTTGAGGGCACCCGGAAGCACTGGAAGGCAGTTGCCGCAGGGGCTGCTGGAGTTGCAGTGCTGGCTGCAGGAACTGCAGGTTATTTCATGTATGCTCCTGCCCAGGAAAGACCAGAAGAAAAAGCGGTCAAGGAGATTCAAAAGCCTGCAGTTACGCAGGTCGCGCCTGTTGATGCAGATACTGGCACTGGAATGGACACAGGGCAGAAGCCAGTAAAAAAGGTTGAGCAGAAGCCTGAACCTCTTGAGAAGCCTGCACTTGCAGAGCTGCTTGGGAAGCATAACCTTGGCGAGCTTGGAGAGAAAACACACATAGTAAATTTCTACCAGAGCATGGACGGGGTCAAGGATGCCCAGGAAAGATATGTTATACTTGAAGAGGCAGTAAAAAGCGAAGAGCTGCTCAAGAAATATGAAAGGAGCTACAGCGAAAGGCCGGTAATCGGCATGTATGCTGATTTCCTTAATGTGGCAATGCAGTATGCAGAGCTTGAGGGGCAGGCTGAGGCTGAAAAGTCCGGTGCAAGGGAAGCAGGAAAGCGCGTTGCAGGAAGGCTTGAGAAGCTTACACAGCAGAAAAGGATAAGGAAGAAGCTGGGCAGGGAAAGGGTTTCTGAGCTTAGGGACCTGGCAGACCAGTTCAACAGTTTTGCAGCAAACCTGCCCACAGCTGAAAAAACTGGGGCTGGGGAGGAAGATGTTGTGGAACTTCCGGTAGTCAGCCCTGAAGAACTTGAGGAGATGAAAAAGAATGGCCAGGAGCCGGAAGTGCCAGTGGTAATCCTTCCTGACAAAAGCGCAGGAAAGCCATTCAACCTGGAGCAGGAAATGACTGCGGCAGTTGGGGCAGATTTTGAAGTGCTTGATACCCCCTCCAAAATCAACAAGTTCAGCAGGAAAGCAGATGGGATAAGGGGCCTGCAAAAGAGATTCCTGGTGCAGGCGCACCTCACAGGCCAGCTTGTTGAACATGAAATGGGGTTGAAAATGTCCCAGAAGAGGCTTCTCTTCATGCATATTGAAACCATGAATGCCGCAATACTTTTTGCAAGGGCAGAGGGGCAGGGCATGACTGCAATTGCAGAAGCGCTGAATGCATTCGAGCTTGCAAACGGGGAAGTGAAAAAATTCCTCGGGTATAAGCGGATAAAAAAGGAACTTGGGAAAAAGCGTGAGGCTTCTATCAACAAGAATCTCACCTGGCTCAGGAACAGGGCAAACGAGCTTAGGGGCAAGGTGGATGCATATGAGAGGAACAAGGGCGCTCCTGTTCCGCTTCCAGGGTCGCCTTCAGTTGAAAACGGGAATGGTGCACCCACTGCAGTACCGGAAAAGGTCCAGCTTGACAGGGCAAATGAGTATGCGGCAATACAGACACTGGTATTCTCGGAGCACGGGCTCAGCATACTTGAGCACCCACTCAAAGTGTATGGGCAGATGAAGGGCATGAAAATCAATAACTTTGACAGGTTCATTCTACTAGAAAATCTTGTGGAAAAAATAACTAAGGAACCAAGATGGATGGATGGGCTTACCAAGGCTGAACAATTCGAAATGCTCGGAATACTTGCGAACTACCTGAGGTCCGCGAAAAGGGCGGCAGATGAGCCCAAGAACTGGAGAAATGGATATACAAGAAATGACATAATGGTCAGCTCCCTTGCAATCGAGGTAAGCGAGCTCCTCCAGGAACTCAGGAAATTGAAAAAGGCAAATGTCCCTGAGAGCAGGAAACACCTTTATTTCCCCATAGACCAGGGGACGTTTGAAGAGCTTGGCAAAGCAGTACGGGAATTCGACGAACAGCTCATCTACGAATACAGGCAGAAACAGAGAATCGGGAACAATGAAGGGAACTAGTTTCTCTTTTATTCCTGTTTTTTAGACTGGAATTTGATTGCGTGCTTTATCGCCTGGTAGACAGATGCAGATTCAAGCTCTTTGATTCCTTTTTCAGTTACCCCTCCCTTTGTGGTCACTTTTTCCATTATTTCTTCGCAGGAGGATTTGGAAAGCAGGGCTCCGGTGCCTGAGAGGACCTGGGCTAGAAGGAGGTTTGCGGTTTCTTCCGAGACCCCTTCGTCCTTTGCTGCTTCCCGCATTGCGCGTGCAAAATAAGCAAAATATGCGGGTGAGGAGCCCACAATTGCAGTTATTACGTCCATCTGGGATTCCTCTGCTTTTACTGTAACCCCTACACGCGAGAATGTTTCCCTGAATGATTTTTCCTGTTCCGGTGATACTGATTTTCCTGCTGAATAAGGGATGGGGGAAAGGTTTTCTGCGGCTGCAATGTTTGGCATGATGCGTATTATCCCTGAATTGGGGGATGAGGCCTGCATCTCTGCAAGCGTTAGTTCCGCTGCCGGGGAAATCAATAATTTGCTTGAGGGGTTTTCTTTCAGCACCGGATGGATTGCATCCGGCTTAAGGGCAAGAAGGGCCATTTCCGATTTCTCAAGCACCTCCCTGGCTGAAGCGGCTTTCCTTACTCCTTCCATATTTATTTTTTTCATGGAGGAATCAAAGGCTATGACCTTCACTCCAGCATTGAGAAAGCCCTGGGCAAACGCCCTCCCAAGTTTTCCAAAACCAATTATCCCTATCATAGTTCCGCCTCGCATCCGGTAAGTACGCCAAGTGTTTCCAGGCTCCTGGAGCCCAGATATCTATTTCCATCTATTATCCAGGTGGGGTATGCGTTTATGCCTGCAAGCCTGCATGCTTCATGCTCCTCCCCGCAATTCAGGGAATTCAGCTCCCCGAAGCTTTTTCCAAACATTGCTTTCTGGCTCTGGCAGTGCGGGCATCCTGCACTCCAGTAAAAAACTGCGCCGCTTTCTGCAATGCATTGGGCAAATTCAGGGGTAGCGCTTGGGCCATCATAAAGGCTGCTTTCCCACCCATTGCCAAGAAGGAAAATTGCCAGCAGGATTGCAATTGAGATTACAAAAACCTGCATCCATCCTTCCGGAGTTATGTGGAGGAGCTTTTTGTTTTCTTCACCCACTGGCGCACCCTGAAATAAGCTTTAGTAGGGATATGTTTATAGAGGTTATATGGCAACCGTTGAAGAAATTGTGGAAGCTTCGGAAAAGAAGGATGGCGGAAAGGGAAAAGCTAACGAATATACCCTGAATTCCATGAAAGAGCATGCGGAAGAGATTGCGGGGCTTTTTGGGAAAAATGACGGGCACTGGAAGGATGAATGCGCGGACATGATGATACACTGCCTTGTTTTGTTTAAGCGGGAGGGAATAGACGAGATAAAGGTACTGGAGCTTTTAGAGAAGAGAAAAGAAAGATTCATGGAAAAAATAAAGGGAAATACTGGGAGTTCCTAGGCTTCAAAATCCAGCTGGATTGATTTGCGCCTGGGTTCCAGCTTCCTGTATTTTACCCCTGCCATATCGAACATCTTTTTTGCTGCTTTCACCGTATCGGTATCTGCATATTTGTCTTCAAGGTAGACTATTTCAGTAATGCCCGACTGGATTATCATCTTTGCACATTCGTTGCAGGGGAACAGGGCCACGTACATTGTAGCGTTGTGTAGCTTCTTGGTGGAATTTAGGATTGCATTTACTTCTGCATGGACTACGTAAGGGTACTTGGTGTCGTTTATGCTGTCTGCCTTCCTTCTCCAGGGAAGCTCATCGTCTGAGCAGCCTATCGGGAAGCCATTGTAGCCTATTCCAACTATCTTTTTGTGCTGGTCCACTATGCATGCGCCTACCTGGGTATTCGGGTCCTTGCTCCTTTCAGCTGATAGGATTGAAACTCCCATGAAATAGTCATCCCAGGAAATGTAGCCTTCCCTCTTCTTTGCCTGGGTGCCGTCAGGCTCATCTGTTTCAAATGCGGTTCTTGCTCCCTTTGAATGAGTAGTATCTGTCATTGTGCTCCACCCTGGTAGGTATTATGTGGAAATATTTATGAAACTATCAAGATAAATAATTGATGTGATCGAGATTGCGGTAGCGGTGGGGGGGCTTGCGGTTTCCCTTGCAGTGCTTGGCAGGTCTTCGGAGATTGTGGTGGACAGTATTGCCAAGCTCTCCAGATACTTCGGGATAAGCCAGCTTGCAATCGGTTTTCTGCTGCTGGCGGTTGCAACGAGCCTTCCTGAACTTTCTGTTTCCCTGCTTTCTTCGGTTACAGGTGAGGGGGCTATTGCTGCGGGAAACATCTTCGGCTCAAATATTGCAAACATACTTGTTATTATCGGGATGGCTGCATGTTTGTATGGGGTTAAAATACGTGGTAAGGACCTGAAGGAAATAGGGCTATTGCTTTTGCTTACTACTGTGATTTCAGTGTATATTGTTTTCAGCAGCTCTGTGCAGGGGCAGGCGCTTGGGTTTATTGAAGGGGCTGTGCTCCTTGGGATTTTTGGGGTTTACGCATGGCACGGGATGAGCAGGGAAAGGAAGGGGCTCCCCAACCACCCAAAACCCGTGAAGAAAGAACAGGCACTAAATGCATTCCTTTTGTTTATTGGGGGAGTAGTGCTTGTGCTGGTAAGCTCAGGGTTCGTGGTTGAATCCGCTGTGAAACTTTCGCTTGGGTTTGGAATCGCTGAAAGCTTCATAGGGGCAACGGTTATTGCGATTGGGACATCCCTGCCGGAATTGAGCATCGGGCTCCAATCAATACGAAAGAAAAAGTACGGGATATTCCTGGGGAACGCGATCGGGAGCAACATGATAAACCTGACGCTCGTGCTCGGGGTTGCTGCGGTGCTGAACCCAATTGCTGTGCAGATTCCGGTGTTTATTGCTGCACTGCTTTTTGCCGTTGTGGCAAATATGCTTTTGCTTTATGTGGCTGCTGTGAACAAGAGGGTGCAAAGGATTGGTGGGGCGATGTTCCTGGTTTTTTACCTTGTTTACCTGGGCGCGATATTCGTGCTGCAGCTGGGGGAGCTTGGAGTTTGAACTCCAGCCTCTGATTACTAGAGTGATGGGTTCTACTTCTAATATGCCTTATCATGATGTGAAAACTTCGGCAACCGCACCAACTTTTGCTCTTCCTCTATCTCATAGGTCAAAACGAAACAGTTCAGGATGTGCACCCTTCTTTGATGCTGCAGTGGCTCTTTCAAAGGCTTAAAGTGGTGCGGAGAGTCCAGAATTTGCCCTATTTTTTTCTTGAGCGCTTCTTTAAGTGGCCGGTTATTCTTGCAGAGTTTCTTCACTTCCTTTTTGCATTCCGGGCAATATTCGAATGAATAGGGCATCCAATCACTCAAAAAGGTCTTCCACCTTCTTGGCCCTGATGAACTTGCCCTTGCTTCTTTTCTGTACTTCTTTGATGAAGCTTAATTTCATCTGCTGCTCATCCACAGGATGCCAATCATGCTCATCCATCCAAACCAGGTCTCCATCCGTAAATGGCTCTTTCTCTACATATTTTTTGAGCAATTCCAGCTTTCTGGTTTCAATTAGTTTTTTATTGATTGCCTGGCGCACAACTTCACTCCAGCGTATTTCAGAATATGAGTCCATTTTCTCCTTTACCTTATCCGGGACATATAATGTGATGTTGCTCATACAAAT
Organism: Microcaldota archaeon; assembly: GCA_014727975.1. Classification (GTDB taxonomy): domain Archaea; phylum Micrarchaeota; class Micrarchaeia; order Anstonellales; family Bilamarchaeaceae; genus CAIKOA01. The sequence continues at coordinate 12,379 of WJMK01000013.1, forward strand.
ATTTATGTGGATACACATATTTAATACTTCTGTTTCAAGCCAGCTCATTAGTATTTTATTGGGATTCAGAAGTTTGTAAACAAATTGGGGGCGAGTTTCCGGTACTCATTTTGGATTATGGAATCTGGAAAGAGACGGGCGATATGTAACCATGGTTACATCAGGGGATCCAGTATCTGATTACTAGGGTTATGGGTGCTCAGTTGTAGGTGACTACAAATAATGTGCGTGTAGTCGCCTGATTACATCATTTCAAAGTACTTCCTGATTATGGATTTTATCTCTTCGCTCTTTGCAACATTCAGAGAAATCTGGAGGCCATAGCCAGTTGGTTTGGGAGTTATGAAACCATCTTTAATTAGTTCTTCTGCCAACTCTTTCAATTTTCCTTTGAGATGGGAAGGCACTCCTTTCGCTATATTCTCAAATGCAGTATGGCTTTCTCCCCATTTCCTCTTCTTGGCAAGCTTATGGAGTATCATGGCTTTAAGTTCATCATTTGATACCATTAAGTTCACTTATATTACCTTTCAAAGGATAGATTTAAAAGGTTAATGTAACTATGCTATATGCATGACAGAAGACAAATCTGTGCTTATAGAATACCTTGGGGATACTCCCATAATCCGCATAATAGACTTTTTGCTGGAAAACCGGCTCTTCGATTATTCGAAGAAGCAGATAATTGATGAAACCGGCCTGGCGAAGGCTACATTCTACAAATATTGGGACAGGCTGGTGGAGCTTGAGGTGGTAAAAGTCACCCGTTCTTTCGGAAAAACAAAACTGTACAAGCTAAACGAAGAAAATCCAGTTGTGGAAAAGATAAAGGCGCTGGAACTCTCATTAATCGAAGCGACTGTTCCTGCTACGGTAAAGGCAAAGCCAGCGTAACCCTCAGAGCTCCAGTTTCTGATTACTTTAGTGATGAGTGCCGGAATAATATATCAAAATGGTTTTTCTTTGGGTGAACCGCACCTTTCTTTTTCTCAAAAAGAAAGGGGAGACTCAGAGCTCCAGTTTCTCATCACCGCAGTGGTCCCGAAGGAGAATGCTCAGTGAAAACGAGCTCATCATCAGGCTTTCGCCCGTATCTGTTAGGTTAGAGGAGCCTTATATGCTTATCTGCAAGCAGGTGTGAGGAATATCCTGCAAACCCTGCGAGCGCGAAGTTCAAATCAGAGAAGACATAGATAAAGACTGCAAAAATAAGCGCAGCGAATACTGTGTGGGTGATGCCCCTGTGCCGGGGCTTGAAAAATGTGATGATTATCATGTAAAGCCCGGTGATTGCAAGCCCTAGGATAATTACATAGCGCAAATCCTCCAGCGTGCACATAACGCTCTCCGTGCAGTTGGAGGCAAAGGAAAAGCCAAATGCAGCTATAGGCACGGTGATGTTTGAAATCTTGCGGATTTTGGAGGAATCATGGTCTATGTCCGGGGCAAGGGCGGAAACAGCGGCCATGGCTGCAACAAGCCCTCCTTCGATTAAAGGGAGTTGTAGGAACAATGCTAGAACAAGTCCGAACAACGCACCGATAAACATGTGCTCCGGCCAATTCATATGCGAATTATCCGGAAAGAAAATTTAAAGGTGGGGGTTGGATTCCGTTCGGGCTATACATCCGGGTGCTCCTTGTCCCTGAGGAAGAAATGGTATACTCCCATTACTGAAACTATGCTGGCTACAAGGAAGCCCGCAAGTACTGACCACGCCTCCTGGCCAAGGGGAACTGTCCCAAAGTAAGTGGAAAGCGGGCTGTAGAGCACAAGGAGCTGGAGGAGTAGGGAGACAGCTATTGCGACAAGCATCCATTTGTTGGAGAAGATTGAAAGCTTGTCCTTAAGGCGTATCACAACAAGCCTGGTGGCTTCGGAAAGCACAAAGCCCGTGAATACCATTGTGCGGGCATAATCCCCCCCAAGCGGGAGACTGTAGAAGAAAAGTGCCAGGATAAGGATTGTGTCAAGGATGCCGATTGAGATTACTGCCTTGAGCACCCACTTGTTTATGATTCCTTCATTTTTGGGGCGGGGCTTCTGCTGCATTACGTTGGGCCGCGGAGGGTCAGCACCAAGCACGAGCGCAGGCCCTCCATCCGTGAGCAGGTTAATCCAGAGGAGCTGAGTTGCACGTATGGGTATAAATCCAACAAGCGAGGCAAAGAAAACTACAAATACCTCGGAAAAGTTGGCCATCAGAAGATAGGTAACAAAATTGCGGATGTTGGAGAAGATTGTGCGCCCCTCCTTTATTGCCTCTGCGATTGAGGCGAAATTGTCATCAAGAAGCACTATGTCTGAAGCCTGCTTGGCAATGTCTGTGCCGCGGATTCCCATTGCAATCCCTACATGGGCATTTCGGAGTGCAGGGGCATCATTTACACCATCCCCTGTCATGGCTACGTTGTGGTCGTTGGCCTGGAGGGCCTTGAGTATGCGGTTTTTATCCAGGGGCGCGACACGGGCGAATACATTTACTTTTTCCACCTGGATGCGGAGCTCGGCATCGGACATGTCCTCAACCTGCTTTCCTTCCATTGCGCCTCCACGGATGCCGATTTCCTTGGCGATTGCCTTTGCGGTGTCTATGTTGTCACCGGTCACCATGATGATGCGGACTCCTGCATTGAGGCAGCTGGTTATTGCAGCAGGAACTTCCTTGCGGGGGGGGTCAACCATTCCCTGCAGGCCTATGAAAATGTGCCCAGATTCTGCAATCTTTTCAGAAACTTTGGGCTTGTCTAGCTCCTTATAAGAGAAACCCAGGACACGGAGGGCATCTTTTGCCATTTCCTTGTTTTGCCCAAGGATTTTCTTTTTCTTGGAATCCGTTAGCTTGTTTACCCTGCCTTTTTCCAGGACGTGTGTGCAGCGCTCAAGGATTATTTCAGGGGCGCCTTTCATGCACGCGACATATTCCTTTCCCTTGCGTGCAATTACAGTCATTCTTTTCCTTTCGGAAGAAAATGATATTTCGTCAATTCGGGCATAGCCTTCAGTAGAAATGTTCCCCTTCTTGGCAGAGATAAAGAGCGCGGCTTCCGTAGGGTCGCCCAGGTACTTTTCTTTTCCACCTTCCTTTCCGGTTACTACATTGTTGCATAAAAGGCCGCACCAGAGCAATTTTTCATATGAGGATTTGGGGACGGGCTTTCCATCCTTTAGGAATTTCCCTTCAAGGGTGTGGCCGCGTCCGGTTACCTCCACAATCTGGGAATCGTAAAAGAGCTTGCGCACCGTAAGGGCGTTTTCAGTGAGGGTGCCTGTTTTGTCTGTGCAGATTACATCTACACTGCTTAATCCTTCAACTACTGAAAGGCGGCGCACAAGGGCGTTCTTGTGGGCCATGCGCATCGTTCCCATTGCGAGCGCAAGGGTTACCACTGCGGGGAGGCCTTCAGGGATTGCCGCAACTGCGAGCGCAATTGCAGTAAGGAAAATGGTTATGGGGTCCATCGTGCTTATGGCAAACTGGACGATTGCAATGAAGGCGATTATGCCTATCAGGCCAGTGCCGATGTTCTTGCCGAGCTTATTGAGTTCAATCTGGAAAAGGGTCGGAGGGTCTTCCGACTTGTGGATTTCCTGGGCAATCAACCCTACTTCAGTGTGGAGGCCGGTGTTTACGATTACTGCTTCTCCATTGCCCCTGCTCACGTAGGTGTCTGCATAGAGCATGTTTTTGCGGTCCCCAAGCGGGAGGTCCTGTTTTACTGGGGCATCCATCTTGGAGGAGGGGACGGATTCCCCTGTGAGGAGGGATTCGTCTATAAGGAGATTTTTGGAAGTGATTATGCGGGCGTCCGCGGGAACCTTGTCTCCTTCGCTCAGCATTATGATGTCTCCCGGGACGAGATCAGTGGAGCTGAGCTCCATGGGGGTGCCGTTCCTGCGCACCATTGCATTGGGAACGGATAGCTTCTTCAGGGCTTCAAGGGATTTTTCCGCTTTATAATTTTGGAAGAAGCCAAAGAGACCGTTGAGGATTACAATTGTGATAATAAGGCCCGCATCGAAAAAGTATTCCTCGCTGTGCTCCAGGTACCCGAGTACGAGCGAAACGATTGCTGCACCTATAAGTATGAAGATAAGGAAATCCCTGAACTGGTCTATAAGTATGGAAAGCGGAGAGATCTTTTTCTCCAGGGTAATTTCATTCCTCCCGAATTTTTCAAGGCGCTGTTTTGCCTCCTGGTCTGTGAGGCCCTCAGTGCGCGCATCAAGGCGCTTGAGAGCCTCATCTCTGGGGATTGAATGCCAGGGAACCCGCTTTGCCATGGGATGCAATCAATATTAAGGATTAAAAAGCTCTGGGGTTCCTGCCATATAAATAAAAAGATTACCACGCATAAAAAAGCAATAATGAAAACCCATCTAGCTTTTTCCATGCGCGCTAAAGCAAAACCCCGGAGAGGAAATGCAAAAAGGCAGGTGCTGAATGAGGAAATTATGCGGTTTGCAGCTAGAGTTAGGCCCCGTATAACAGACAGGAGGGACTCGGCTGTGCACAAAGAACTCTCAGGGCTTATCCATAGAATGGGTTACCGCGAATTAAAGGAATTCAAAAAAAGGATTCAGGGCGGGGGGGAGGACGGCCTCTTCCCTGTTTCCAGGGTTATGGAAAGGGAAGGGGATGCGGCAAGAAGGCTTGCGGATTTCCTTGGCCCTGATTATGTTGGGCTCATGGAAGGACTTGCAAGAAGCAGGGGGGACATCCACAATGTCTCCACAGGGAAGAAGTACCTTGAATGGGCAGCGAAGCACGGGGGCAGGGAGGTGGAAGTGCGGGCGCTCGCAGGGATTGCGGGGGTTTCTGCTGATGAGGTTGCAGACGGAAACGGCCATTTTGTTGAGAGGGAAAATATCAAAAGGAACGGAATTATGAGGGTGCTGAGCAGCAAAATAGGGGAAAAAGAAGCTTGGGGGATTGTAAAGGGAATGCTTGAAGCGGAAAAGAAGGAGAAGAAAGTTGTCTCGGCCATCTCATTCCTTGCAGGGGCATGCATATCCGCATCAATTGCAATAATCCAGGGGGCCAGGGGGGTTGGGGACATGCCAACTATGGTGATGCTTGCTTCAGGAATTGCAGGGGCTGCTGCAGGGATTTCGTTTATTGCAAAGAAGAATATCTGGATTGTGCAAAGGAAGATAAATAGGCTGCTCGTTAACCCTCCGGGGGATGGGCATGTTTAAAAAGCTTATATCCTTATTCTAAACTGAGAGGTGCTGTATTATGTATGGAGTTACACCGCAAGCTTATGACAGGACAATTACCGTTTTCAGCCCGGATGGAAGGCTTTTCCAGGTTGAGTATGCAAAAGAGGCAGTAAAGAGGGGAGCTACCGCGATAGGGGTAAGTGGCGAAGATGGAGTTGCACTCATCGCATACAAAAGTGCACACTCAAAGCTCATTGTTTCAGAATCCCTGAGGAAGGTATTCGAGATTGATGACCACATCTCTGCCACTGCAAGCGGTCTTATTGCAGATGCAAGGAAGCTGATTGAGGTTGCAAGGATGAACGCACAGAGGCACAGGATGACTTACAATGAGTCAGCCTCACCCGAATCAATCGCAAGAGGGGTTTGCGACGTTATGCAGCTCTATACCCAATACGGTGGAATCAGGCCTTTCGGTGTTTCTTTGCTTATTGCGGGAATTGGCCCGAACGGCCCGGAGCTTTTCGAAGCAGAGCCAAGCGGCGCAATGACCGGATACTTTGCAGATTCTGTAGGCAACGCAAAAAAAGAAGTTGATGAATACCTCGAGGCAAAATATTCTCCTGAGGTGGAGCTTCAGGAAGGCATCGGGGTTGCAGTGGATGCGCTCAAGAAGTTCAGCGAAACAAAGATTGTGCCTGCAAACCTGGAGATAACCTACGCATACAAAAAGGACAAGAAGTTCAAGCTTATGGAGGAAAAGGACATCCTGAAGCTCCTTAAGCCTGCAAAATAGTCAGATTCTGCAGTCCTGGGGGCAATTGCACTTATTTTCATTATTCTTTATGTCGCAGACTCCGTTTCCGCAGTCTGCACAGACATAGTATGCTGCTGTTGGAAGCGGGGGGATGCATGCCCCTTCATAGCCTCCTACTCCATTTAATGCAGTAAGGTTCCCGCAGCAGTATGCAGGCTCCCTCTCTCCACCAACACGCTCGCCTTCAGCTGCGCAGGTCCCAGGCGCTTCATCTTCTGGTTCTTCAGAAGGCGGAAACATTATTTCAAAAAAGGCAGAGAACATTGCTGTGCCTATAGCAAGCCAGAAAATAAGCAGGAAAACCAGCACAAATACTGTTAATTTGGCTACTGTGATTCTTTTCCTGGCCATGGACAAAGAAGGCAGGAAGATTATTTAATTATGGTGCCCCTGTGGGTTTTCCCCTTCATAGCCTTTGGAAGATCCTGGATATTCTTCCCCCCTACGAAATGGAGTTCCATCTTTGTACGGGCAGCAAGCTTGCAGGCGATTACGTCAAAGACGAAGTTTGTGCCCGGGGCTCTCTTGTCTGAAGCGTTTGCAAGGTCAAGGAGCTGCTTGAAGCTCATTTTCCTGAACATCTTTGCATTCTTGTTTTTTCTTGGGTCGGAGTCGTAAATGCCATCTACGTTGCTTATGTTTATCACGCGGTTTGCATTCATTGCCTCTGCAAGGAGGACTGAATCCGTATCGGTTGTGATGCCTGGGATTGTGCCGCCCATCACTACAATGCGGTATTCTTCAGATGCAATTGCTGCACTCTCAAAATCCTGGAAAACAACAGGGCAGGCCTCCTTTGCAAAAGCACGGGTGACCAATGCGGAGTTGAGGCGGGTTGCATAAACTGCAAGCGTGTCTCCCCAGAATTGGTTTTTTGAAAAGTTTGATGCGGCTTTTACATAGTCCCGGGCAATTTTTCCCCCTCCAACCACAATGCCGATTTTTTCCTTTCCTTTTAGGAGAGATTTGAATTTCTTTAGGAAATTTATGTCTGGGTCCCCGGTTCCGTTCACCATGCTTCCTCCAAGTGAGATTACGACTGCCATGGCGTTCTATTGAACTGCAAATTAAAAAAGGAATTGGTGTTGCAGAAGACACAAAAATTAGCGTAAAACGGTGTTTTTTGGTTTTTGTCTTGAGCGCTAGCTAAAGAGAAGAAATTATTAGATTTCTCAGGCTTTTTGTGTAGTATAAAACAGAAAATAATATTGGAAAATGCCTTTTCTTTGGGAGAACCGGGTTGGGATTAAAACCCAAGGACTAGCGTAAAACGGTGTTTTTTGGTTCCGCTTTTTGCGTAGCGTAAAACACCTGTAAAAATTGAAATGTGCCACTTTGAAGCAAGTGCTTTGCCGGGCAGAGCCCGCTTTGCTTCAAAGTGTCATGAGCCCGCCCGGGATCGAACCGGGGATTTCCAGCGTGTAAGGCTGGCGTCATGACCGCTAGACCACGGGCTCTAAAGAATCAATAAGCGCGCTGGGGCGGCTTGGTGAAAAGGAAGTATCGTTCCTTTCCCTCGAGCTCCGAGATAATCCTGTGGACGAATACGCCCGCAGGGTCTGAAACAGTAGAAACGCGCTCCTTGATGTCTGCAAAGCTCTTGAACGGCTCCTTTTCGCGCTCCTTGATGAGTTCCTCCATGTTGCGCTTCCCAATTCCTGGGAGAAGGTCCAGCTGGTGGACGCGCATCGAAATCGGCCCTGCTTTGTTCAGGAAATTAACGAAAAGCTCTTCGCGCTCATCAACAATGCGCTTGATTACGTTAGGGAGAATTTCCTTTGCCCCATTTGTAAGGTCATTGTAGGTTATCCTGCGCTTTATGCGGTCGACTTCCTCCCGCTCGCCTTTGCCCACGAATATTTTTGTCCCTACAAGCACTGATGCGTTGGGCTTTACGCTAGCTTCAAGCAGGGTGAAAAACTGGTGGCCCACAAGCTGAGCAAGAGGTTCCTTCCTCATGTCTTCAGCCCTTCCCGAGGGAAGGTATTCTACCACCCATGCGTAATCTTCCATAGGGCTTCACCCTTTGATTATGTTAAGCACCCTTTCGGTTTCTTCTTCCGAAATCTCTGTTTTTGAATAGAGAAGTATTGATTTCACCAGCTCTGGTGTCGATGGCTGAAGCTCTGCAAGCTTCATTGCACTCTCCTCATCAAGTGAGGGCACTTCTTTCCTGAGCTTGGAGGCAAGCGAAGCGGTCTTCTTGGAATCCAGCTCCGTAAATTCCTCTGCATGCTCAAGCGCATTCTGCTGCTCGTAGCCAAGCTCTTCCCCTGCCTCTGCACGCTTCTCTAGCACTTCCTTTACTTTTGCCGTGGAAGTCGGGGTAGTTGCAAGCACCTTCATTGGGGCACCCCTGTGATGTGGATGGGGGAAATTACGAGCCTTTTCCTGGCTTTTCCATCCTTTACTTCCACTATGTATGCAGAGCCCTGCCTGTCAACGATTGTGCCGTGCCTCCCGTGGTATCTGGGGGCAGGCATCCCTTCCCTGATGGGCTTTACTGAAACAAGCACCTTCGACCCTACTTTGAATGTCCTTACTTTGTCTGAGACTGTAAGCTTGCGCTTGTGCTTTAGGTTCTTTGTCCTTCCGCTGAGGAATCCTCTTGAGTTCTTAACCATGTTCCCACCTTATTCTTTTTTGCCCAGCCCTGTTTTTAAATCCAGCATCAACTGAATGTAGCCAGAAGTAGGGCTGTTCTGATATAGTATTTATAAAGTATTTATAAACCTTTCTAATCTTTATTTAAAAAGGGTGGATTCTTTGGCCAAATTAAGAGGCATCGAATATAAAGTAACAAACATTGTCGCATCAGCCAATCTCGGCCTTGAGCTTGACCTTTTTACTCTTGCGAGAGACATACCTGAGATTGAATATGAGCCCGAACAGTTCCCGGGCGCAATCCTGAAGTTTGATGAGCCCAAGGCAACTCTCCTTCTTTTCAAGAACGGGAAAGTAGTCTGCGTAGGGTGCAAAACAAAGATTGCAATCGAGAGGACTATCGGGAAGACGCTGAAAATGCTCAAGCCGCGCGCAAAGAAAATTACGAAAAGCATGAAGAAGCCGAAGTTCGAGATAACGAACATCGTGGCTTCCGCGAACCTGGGCATGGGGCTTGACCTCTACACCATCGCTTATGAAGTGGAGGATGTGGAATATGAGCCTGAGCAGTTCCCTGGCGCAATCCTGAAGTTCAGGGAGCCCAAGGCATCGCTTCTGCTGTTCAAGAACGGGAAGGTAATTTGCGCGGGCTCAAGGGACGAGAAGAGCATCGAGGCTGCGCTCAGGAAAGCAAAGAGGATATTGAAGCCCTTTGCATCCAAAAAGGGTTAGGGATGGCTACAGAAAAGGAAGTAATGGATGCGCTGGGCCAGGTAATGGACCCCGAGCTTGGCATAAGCCTTGTGGACCTTGGCCTCATCTATTCGGTGAAAGTGCAGGGGGAAAAGGTGGAGGTAGAAATGAGCTTCACCACCCCTGCGTGCCCGATGGTGCACTATATTACTTCAAGCGTAGAAGACGCAGTAAAGAAGCTGGAGGGAGTTGAGGAAGCAGAAGTAAAGCTTGTCTGGGATCCCCCATGGACTCCAGACAGAATTTCAGAGGAGGGGAAAAAGAAACTGGGGCTTAAGTAAAAAATGGAAAAAAGAGGACGAGAAAATGCCGTACGACGCAAGTTTGGATAAGACGCTTTGGGAAGAGAAAGTGGAAGTGGGCGACTTTGCCTTTGAAGTGAAAGTGATGCAGTACAACGAAGGGATGAAAAAGATAAGCATCCAGAGGTTCAGGGGCGAGATGTTCACAAAGCTCGGTAGGCTCACTGCAGAAGAGGCAGAGGCAATAATGCCGCTCATGCAGAAAGCAGTAGAAGAAATAAAGAAAGAATAATCAGGAAAAGGTTAGCTCAAGTACCCCATTGTTGTACTTCTGCTTCATCTTTTTCTTGGTGAACTTCTTGGGGAGCTCAAGCTCCTTGTAGTATTTGCGCTCCCCCTTGCCTACTTTTATTTCCAGCTTTTTGCCCTTTAGGGTTACGTTTATGTCTTTTTCAGAAACTCCGGGGAGCTCTGCAACTACAGTTGTCTTGCCCTTGGAGGTAAACATGTCTATAAGCGGCTCCCTGCCCCCTGTTTCCTGCTCTTTTTCCCGGGATTCGCTTCCTTCCTGCATAGTTGGGCCTTTTTCCTGTGGCTTTACATTGCCAAATTCCCTGAATTGGGGCTTTCCGTCCGGTCCGACACGCATGGAGTAGCCATAAACCTTTACATTTGGATTCTGAGACATCTTCCTGAGCTGGCCCTCATCAAGCTGGACGCGGAATCCCCGCATCTTTTCCATCTCATCCTCCATCTCTTCGCGCATCCGCTCGAACATCTCGTCTATATTTTCAAAGAGTTCACTATTTCCTCCCCCAAGGAAATTGAAAAACCCTCTTCTTTTCTTCTTGTTTTCATCAGACATAAGCACACCTGACAAAATGTAAGGGGTACAGGTATTTAAGTTTTAGGCTGCTTAACAACCGCACCAAACACAAGGTGAAGAACGTGACAGAAGAAGAGAAAGTACAGAATGCTCCTGAAGAGGAGAAAAAGCAAGAAGCCCCTGTTGAGGCAGCGGCTCCTGAAGAGGAAAAGAAGGAAGAAACTTCTGAAGAAGCTCCAAAAGAGGAAGAAAAAGCCGAGGAGGCCCCTGCAGAAGAAGAGCCTGCAGCCGAGGAAGAACAGGCTGAGGAACCTGCAGAGGAGGAAAAGTCCCCTGAGGAAGAGAAGGACGAGGAACCTGCAGCTGAAGAAAAAACCGAAGAAGCAATCAGCGAGGACGTTGAAGAAACCGCAGGGGAAGAAGTAAGGGAAGCGGAGCCTGAGGAGAAGAAGGAAGAAACTTCTGAAGATGCCCCTGCAGAAGAGACAAAAGAAGAAAGGCCAAAGATTGCAGACCTCCCGAAGCCTGTTGAATCCGGGGATGAGCTTGAAGTCAGCATTGAATCAGTAGGCGCAAAAGGGGACGGCATTGCAAAGAAGGACGGGTTCGTCATCTTTATTCCCGGAGTGCAGAAAGGCGAAACTGTGAAGATAAAAATTACCGAAGTGAAAACAAGCTTTGCAATCGGTGAGAAGGTCTAGCCATGGGAGAGAAGAAAGACCCGTATGAGGAATTGAAGAAATTCAAGAAAAAGCTCAAAGAGAAGGAGCCGGACCTTTTTGACAAGGATGTGGGCATCCTTACCGGCTCAGGCAAGAAAAAGCCAAAAAAGAAGAAGTGAGCACATGGAAAAACCCAAGGTAGAAAGGAAGATCAGCCTTAATCTGTATCTTATAGCACTTGTGCTCACAGTGCTGGTCTTCAGCCTTGGTGTCTACGTGGGGATGGTCATAGACGAAAGCGCAAAGGACAAGGTTGAGGGGGAGCTGCTCGCCCTTGAGCAGGACCTCTACCTTTCCAGAGTGCTCTTTTTAGTGGAGGACGAAATTGGGGAGTTCTGCCCCATCTACTCTGAGAAGCTTGAGGCGGTTGATGCAGAGCGGGAACTGATTGGGGACAGGCTTGAGTATTTAGAGAGCGTAAGGGGGCTCTATGATGAGGAGCTCAAAGAGAGGTATTACTACCTTGAGTTTGAGAACTACCTTCTCATGAAGAAAATGCAGAATGAGTGCGGCGCGGACTATGTGCTTGTGATTTTCTTTTATGATGGGGAGGACGAGTCCAGAACCCAGGGGGAAGAGCTGGATGCACTGCGAGACTCAGATTCAAAAGTAAAGGTCTTCTCCTTTAATGGGGAGTCTGACTCTGCGGTTGTGGAAGTGTTGAAGGAGCAGTACTCTGTTGCTTCATACCCTGCAGTAGTTATAGATGGAGAGCTTGTTTCCGGGCTGCACAGTTCAGAAGAGCTTGCTTCTGGCTAGCCTGCTTCCCATGTCATCCTTTTCATTGTGAGTTCCTTGAATATTGCTGAGAGCCAGAACAATGTAATTAGGTAGGCGTAGCTTACTACATAAAGGATTACCATCAGGGGGTTTATCCCCTCTCCCTTGAAGAACTGCATCCCTGCAAAAATCCAGCCCAGAGTCAGCAGGAGGATTGTTACACCGATTATGTGTATTGGGTTAATCAGGAAAAGGAAGCTTCCCATATCCACAAATGCGGGATGGATTGTGAAGAAGTAATAATATAGGGACACAAAAATCACTGCGAAAATTGCAGCTACTGCAATAAGCCCAAGGGGCATTACAATCATGCCTAAATCTCCATAGCTTGGGCCTATGAGCTTGGTGTATTTGGCCGCATTGTGGAGGCCTCCGCGGTGCCAGCGGGTCCTCTGGTTCAGGAGGCCCAGGAAGGATTCGGGCACTTCTGTGTATACTGATGCATCCAGGGAAGAGCGTATTTTGTAGTTGTAGGACTGGATGCGCATTGCGATTTCCTGGTCTTCGAGTATGTTGTTTGGGTCAAATCCCCCTATCTCATCGAAAACCCATTTCCTGAACATGGAAAACGGCCCCGGGGTTACGTGCACCGCATCTATAAAGCACAGGAGGCGGCGGGAGAAAAGGGTATAGATGTATTCTACTTTCTGGAGCTCCTGGATGAAATTCTTTGGGGGCTCGGTCTTTACTGCGGCAGTTACTGCAACCACTGCCTTTTCATTGAAATGCGGGAGCATCCTCCTTATCGTGTCCCTGAGGATGTAGGAGTCTGCGTCCAATGTTGCGATTATTTCCCCGCTTGCGCGCTCTATCCCGTAATTAAGGGAATTGGCCTTTCCTGAGTTCTTCTTGTGGAAAACCTTTACTCCCTTTTTCTCGTATGCTTTGGCTGCCTTGAGAGTATTGTCTTTTGAGCCATCGTCTATTACCAGGATTTCCAGCTTGCTTTCTGGGTAATCAGAACCGAGCAGGGAGTCCAGGCAGCGCGCAATGTTCTTTTCTTCGTTGTAGGCAGGGACAATTACAGAAATCTTTGGTTCCCAGCCATTCTGCCTTGGGGCATCCGCAAGGTGCTTCCTGTTCTTCAGGTAAACCAGGATATAGAATGTTGTAACGTAAAGGGCCAGGAATGCGACTCCATACTCTATGAGCTTTACTGTGCTCAAATCCATGGGAAAGCAATAGGCAGGCATTTGTTTAAAATGGTTGAGTTTGCGCGAAATATGTAACCATGGTTACAAAGATTCTAGCAATCATTAAAAGGTTAAAGCAGATATATGGCCGGGAGATCAAGATGGCAAAAGTAATACAGGAAAGAGAAAAATGCGTAGGCTGCGGCGCATGCGCAGCAATCTGCCCAAAGTACTGGGAGATGAGCGGGGATGGAAAATCCAGGCTCAAGGGCTCAAATGTGGTTGAAGGGAAGCATGTGCTGGTTCTTGAAGATGTTGAATGCAACAAGGATGCGGCAAACGCATGCCCTGTGAAATGCATCATGGTCGAAGAATAGCCAGGTGGGCCAATGACCATATTCACAAAGGAAGGGGATGAAGGAGAAACATCCATATCCAAGGGGAAAAGGCTCCGCAAATCCGATACCCTTATTGAAGTTTACGGAACCCTTGACGAATTGAATGTGGCGCTTGGCACTGCCCTTGCATTTGCAAAAACTGACAAAAGCAAAACGCTGCTCCCTGAAATCCAGAAGCAGGTTTTTGAAATCAGCACTCATATCTCTGAAAAAGGCGCAAAAGTGAAGGAGCTGGACATCCGCAGGATAGAAAACCAAATCAAGATTATGGAGGAAAGGCTCCAGGTGATGCAGCATTTCATTATTCCCGGCGGAACAAAAGGCTCATGCTTTATCCACCAGGCAAGGATTGAGGCAAGGGAAGTTGAGAGGAGGCTCGTTTCAATAAATGCAAACAAAACCTACCTTGCCTATTTCAACAGGCTCTCTGATTTGCTTTTTGTGCTTGCCCGCTGGGAAAACAAAGAAGAAGGAGTGGATGAGGAAATCTGGAAGGAATGGGAATCCTGACTATTTCTTTCTTACTTTCCAGACGTATTTCCCCCTTGTTGCAAGTTCTTCCACATTAACCTGCACTTCTGCATTGTTTACTTCTATAAACTTATTCAGTAGCTCGAGCATCTCATCTGTTACCGGGTCCGAGTTCACCCATGAAAGTGAGTTTCCTGTTACCATGCAGTCTGCAAGCGCTTCAGAGTCTGAGTCTGAAAATCCCATTTTAACCAGTTCGTTGGAAACTTGTTCTTTGGTCGCCATGGTGGAAGGCTTCGGGATGAAAGTTTAAATATTCTCTTGTTAGCCCGTGTAGTTCAGTGCAATTACTGCAAGGCCAAGCAGCAGGCAGTAAACCCCAAACAGGGGGAATGTTTTCCTGCTTATGAAATTAAGCAGGATGTGTATCGATGCATACCCTGAGACAAAGGCTCCTGTTGCGCCAACCGCCATCAGCCCCCAGTCAATTGATTCTGCCGGGGTTTCCAGAAGAAGGAAGAAGGTTGCCCCAAATATTGCGGGTACTGCCAGCAGGAAGGAAAAGGATGCTGCCTCTTTCCATCCCATGCCCATCTGGAGGCCTGCACTTATCGTTGCACCGCTCCTTGAGATTCCCGGGGCAACTGCAAGCCCCTGCCCAATTCCCATTGCAACTGCACTCTTTTCTTCCGGCTCTTTGTTTTTGGAAAAGGAAAACTTAGTGGAAAACAGGATTAATGCGGTTGCCACCAATGCTGCCCCAACCAGCATGGGCTGGGTGTACATGGACACAAAAAATCCTTTGAAGCCAAACCCTATTATTGCAGTGGGCACTGAACCCAGTATTATGAGCAGGACAAGCCTGAAATCCTTGGATTTCGTATCGAATTTCAGCAAGCTCAGCAGCATCCCCAGGATTTTTTCCCTGAAATAGAGGAGCACCGCAAGCATTGTCCCCACGTGCATCCCCATGTCATAGATTACCGGCAATTCCCCGAAGAAGTAATGCTGGGCCAGGGCTAAGTGCCCTGAGCTTGAAACAGGGAGCCACTCGGTTATTCCCTGTATTACCGATAGAATTAGCATTCCGATAAAATCCATCTATTCTATCCTCTTCTGGACATTTGCTTCCCTTGTTTTTGGGTGGGGCCACTGGGCAGGATACCCGAAAACCAGTGGGCAATAGAGCTCCTGCTCTTCTTCCATGCCCAGGGCAGAAAGGGTTTCCCTGTCCCCCCCAATTTTGTTCATCAGGCCGATGTAGCAGCTTCCCAGCCCCAATGCACGTGCCTGGAGCATCATGTTTTCTGCAGCCAGGGCACAGTCAATTTTAGTCCATTTCTCCCTGTCCCCAACCAAAAGAATGAGCAACGGGGCCCGGTAAAAGATTATGTCTTCTTCTTTTTCTGCCCTTTCTGCATATTTCCCGCCACCCTGCTTGAGTTTTTCCTTGACTTTCCCTGAGAGCTCTTTTATTTTCTCTTTATTAGTGATTACGATATAACGGGCTGGGTGGATTCCTTTCGCAGAGGGCGCCATTGCGCCCGCTTTCAGTATTTTCTGGATGTCCTCCTCCTGTATTGCTTTGTCCTGGTAGGTCCTTACCGATCTCCTGCTGAGTATGCAATCTTCAACTTCCATGGATAACTATCTTGGAAAAGAATTAAGAGAATAGAAGTATGAGGGCGACTCAATAGCTACTCCGGCGGTCATCGGGTTTCCCCTCTCTCTGGGACGGTAATTTCATCGTCGCCTATTCTTATTGCGCATTTCTTGTTTATAAATGTGTAGGTTTGTAGATTTAGGCATGGAGATTATTGTGTTCCGGCTCGGGCACCGCCTTCCCCGTGATGAGCGGATTACTACCCATGTTTGCCTGGTTGCGCGCACGTTTGGGGCTTCTTCGATTTACTATTCCGGGCAGAAGGACCACTCCCTGGAAAAAAGCGTTTCCTCTGTTGTGGAAAACTGGGGCGGGGATTTTTCCATATCCCACGAGCCCTCGCCCCTGAAACGGCTCAAAGCGCTCAAAAAATCCGGGTTTTCCCTTGTCCACCTTACGATGTTCGGCATTCCAGTTGAAGAGCAGAAATCTGCCCTTTCCGGGCTTGGCAATGCAGTGGTTATTGTGGGCGGGGAAAAGGTCCCTCCTGAAATTTATGAGCTTTCTGATTACAATATTGCAGTGGGCAGCCAGCCCCACTCTGAAGTCGCAGCCCTGGCAATCTGCCTGGACCGCATAATGGAGGGGAAAGAGCTCGAACGGGAATTTGATTCTAATTTCAAGGGAAAAATCTATTTAGAGCCTTCAGAAAAAGGAAAAACAATAAAAAGAAAATAGGGGGAGCTAGTTGCAGGCTCCTTCTGAGCACCCGTTCGGGCAGGTAACTGTGCCTGATTCTACCGGAGCATACTCGTTGTTCACAGTGCAGTAGTAGTCCACCACTGTGCGGGAGTCCTGGCAGTAATCCACATATGTGCCATAGTCTCCCAGGTACTCCCCTGTAACTGAGCCAGGGGAATAGTAGTCCGGCCCGTTTTCCTCGTCTTCACAGAGGTGCTCGGTCTGCTCTTCACAGATTCCCATGTAGCAGAACCCTCCTGGGCAGCAGGAAAGCCCGCCTCCGTATTCTCCGCAATCATCTCCAATGTCCGCACATTCCACGCAGACGTCGTTTTCAGAGCAGTAGAGGCCATCGCAGCAATCTACACCGAAGCCGCAGGTCTCGCCTTCTTCCCCGCACTCAGTTTCCTCCAGGCAGTAGCCGTCCATGCAGATTAGGCCATTGCAGCAGTCCGAGTCTGTATCGCATCTGTCTCCCTCATCTTCGCAGGTTTCTTCGGGCTCGCATTCAAATTCCCAGCACCTGTACCCTTCGCAGCACATGTCCGCCCCTGGGGAGCAGCTTCCTGAGGTCTTGCACTCTACGCAAACTCCATCAGAGCAGAATCCCTCGCAGCAATCATTGTCTGTATCACAGGTGCTGCCAAGCTCCTCGCAGTATTCCTGGCAAAGCCCGTCTATGCAGGAAAGCGGGTCGCAGCAGTACCCATACCATGTTGAGCCCGGGGGAGCTGTTACGGTTGCATAATTAGGCCCGTATTCGCACATTTCCCCTTCCTCAACGCACTCTTCTGTTTCCTCCATGCATACGTTGTCTATGCACAGGTAAGGCTCGCAGCACTCCCCAAGGAATTCTTCCATCTGGGTTGCCCCGGTTGCATATGTGTAGTAGCCACAGGATTCGCCATAATCCACGCACTCCTCTTCTTCAGGTGGGGTGCAGACATTGCCTATGCACTCGTCCGGAGGGCAGCATTCTCCGTAATCTATGTAAGATGCATGTGTTGCTATTGACGGGTCCTGCACCATTCCACATGTCTCGCCGTAATCCACGCACTCCTCTTCTTCAGGAGGGGTGCAGAATCCGTCTATGCACTCATAAGGCGGGCAGCATTCGCCGTAATCCCTTCCTTCTGTCTGCATGTTTGCTGCAAGGGTGCCTGTTTCGCCCGGCCAGTATCCGCACCTTTCCCCATTGTCCACGCATTCTTCTTCATCGCATGGGGGGCAGGGGGTCCTGTCCACGCAGTATACAGAAGTATAGCAAACCATATCCCTCTCATTTCCATATTCGTCTACAAATGATGCCGGGGTTCCTGTCTCCCCTGTTGTTGCAATCGTCCTCCCTGAGCTGTCGCTTGCCACCAGTACGCTCGGAGTAATGTTAAGCTCCTGCACGCTGGTTTCCCTCATCTGCTCAGAGAACACGTCAACCGTCACGCCTCCCGGGCTTGAAATCCAGAGAAGCATTACAATGAATCCTCCAACGAGGACTCCCAGTATGAACATCGTAATTGTCTGTTGGTCCACAGGTTCACCTGAAGCCCGTTCGTGGGGAATTTATTTAAATATTGCACACCCGCCCGGCTCCACCGGAAACACCGGAAACCTCCTGCTTGCGTTTGTTTATATATAAGAAAAAATCTCTTAGAATTGCACCTTGTGTGCAGCACGACCAGAGGTAGGCCCCTATGCCGGTAGAAGATGAAGTAATACATTGGTGGAAAGATGACAAAGGCGAGCAGCACCGCACAATTTTGCGGCTGGAAAGCGATTCGCCCACTACTTCAAATGGGTTTCCGCGGGATGGGCTGGTGACCGTGCGCGTAATGAACACTGTGGGGCAGGCTGCAATCAAATTGAACCCGGATGAGGCCCTCCGAATAAGCAGCCAGCTCATGTCTATTTCCAAGGAAATGCTGAACCAGAAAAGAAAAATGTGGAGGGAAAGGGATTAGTTCCCTACTCGCAAACATGCTTGTCCAGGTTGCAAAGCTCCCCTGAGGCGCAATCCTGGTTTGAATTGCAGTACCCAGCTTTTGCCCTGCACTTGTGCGTCTCAAAGTTGCAGGTCTCCCAGGATTCGCAGTCCGCACTATTGTCGCAGTACCCGTGCTTGTGCGCACACTCGTGGGTTTCCAGGTTGCAGTACTGCCAGGATTCGCACTCCGTATCATGCGCACAGAACCCCTCCCCGGTTATGCACTTGTGGGTGTCTACATTGCAGCTCTGCCAGGTCTCGCAGTCCCCATCATTCAGGCAGAATCCTGCCCTTGCAACACAATGGTTGGTTGCATTTTCGCATGCCTGCCAGGACTCGCAGTCTGCAGAGGTTGTGCACCTTCCCTCGTTGGAAACGCACCGCTTGGTCACCAAATCGCAGTTTTCCCATGCCTCACAGTCATAATCACTATAGCAGACGCCTGGTCTTGGGACACAGGTGTGGCTTTCCTGGCTGCACTCTTCCAGCTGCATGTTGCAATCATCATCTGTTGCGCAGAAGCCCATCCTGGGCTTGCAGAGCCCTTCTGTCTTTGAGCAAACCTGCCAGGAGGTGTCGCAGTCTGCATCCGATTCGCAGGGTGCGCCCTTTGTGCACCTGTGGGTATCCACATCACAGAGGTTGTCTTCCCCCGGGCAGTCTGCATCCGCTGTGCAAAACCCCTGTGCGGTCACACATTCTTTTGTCTCATTGTCGCAGGCCTGCCAGGATTGGCAGTCCGCATCCGAGCTGCAGCCTGTTTCGCTGCAGCCAAACATAAACAGCATTACGGCGAAAACGCCTATGAGAAGCAATTTGCGCATAAATCCACCTTGTTGGTCACCATTAGAAGCAGAAGGTATTAAAAAAATAGAAGAGGG
The DNA here is from genome assembly GCA_014727975.1 of Microcaldota archaeon. Classification (GTDB taxonomy): domain Archaea; phylum Micrarchaeota; class Micrarchaeia; order Anstonellales; family Bilamarchaeaceae; genus CAIKOA01. Next base: position 31,494 of record WJMK01000013.1, read on the forward strand.
CGCTATGCAAAAAGGTTCCAGAGCGTAAACAGCCCCAGAATTAATGTTGCAATTCCTATCATCGTAGTCATGTTCTTGAGCTGCATCTTCTTCACGCTTATTGCGGACAGCGG
>WJMK01000014.1 GCA_014727975.1 Microcaldota archaeon
GAGGGGGGCGCAGATAACTGGCGGGACTGCACCTTCATAACCAAGCACTTCGAAGTTCGTTGCAACCATGCTGCATGCACCATCGAATGGGTAGCCTCCATTGTCAGCATCTCCTACGACATACTGTATGTAGTCTTCATCTCCCAATGCGGGCGTCTCCCAGTCAGCTGCTCCAAGGTCTTCTCCATCCCAAGCCATTACAGGGCCGTCAGAGATGTCGTTGCCTACTGCAGACTTCGGGTCATCCCAGTCTCCAGCGTTCTCTGCAAATCCGAATTCGTTGAACTCGGAACCAGTGCAGCCGAAGGGGCCTACGTCATCGTAGTAGACCACATAGCCGTCGCTTCCAGCCTGCTTGTACTGGAATGAGAGTGCCTGGTTGCCGCAACCAAAGCCAGGGTCTTGACCTTCTATTGCAATCTCGTACACATACCAGTCTCCATCATCGTCCTCAAAGACAACAAGGTCCCTGCTGCGATCAATTATGTCAGCTGGCGGAACTGCTGCATCACAGTCTGTGAAGTCAATGGTTGCAGTATCGACATCGATGTAGTACATCCTGTCTCCTCTCCTAGTAACACCAGTGAACTCCCATGGGTCCGCATCGGTCTTGAACTCAGAAGAACTTGTAGTCAGCTCGAGTGCATTGTCGGTTTCAAGGGTACAAGTATCGTCCATCTCTGACTGGTTGTACTGGATTTTCCATTCCCTGTCAGTAACAGTCTTGTACTTAAGGTTGTCCCAGTCTGCGTCCTCGTCATCAATGCCGTTGTAGGTGAGGTCCCATACTTCGTAGTCCTCAACATCGGTTACCGGGAACACATCTCCTTCCTCAAGCATATCCATGTCATCAGGCTCGTCTGCGTAAAGGAGAATGTTTCTGAGGTACTCTGGGTTCTCCTCGCATCCTGCGCCGTCTGTGGTCCAGCCGATTGCAACTTCCCATGCGCTGTCGTCGTCGTCAAGGAAGTATTCTCCGGATTCAAGCTCAATCTCGTCTTTGTAGATTGCCATCTCGGCCCACTTCGCAATGAAGTTAAGACCAGGTGCAGTCTGGTAGACGTGGAGCTTCACTCCGGTGGTTTCATCACAGAGGTCGTCCTTTGTCTGGCCCGGGTATACCTGGTCCTGGCAAATCTCGTTGTCGTTTGCATCAAGGACGGTAATAATCGCCGGGTGGCTGTTGCCGACACCCACTTCACGTGAAATATCATCGAGCCTTACCTTGTAGCCAGAAGGTGCTTCCATGATTTCACCAACGTTGATGATTCCGGAAACTGCTTCCTTTGCGAGCTTCACGATTGCGCCGTCAACCTCGAACACTTCTGTGTCCTGGGTTGCAGTGCATGCGGGGCTGTCCCACCAGTCTTCAAGCTCTGAGATAACCCAATCGTCTCCCATGAAGTGGATGTACACCTTGTGTGCAGGGAGTGTATCAAGGTCGTCACAAACCCAGTCTCCGGCTCCATCGAATGCCTGTGCCTCATCACCTGGGCAGACAGGGATACCATAGTCTCCGGTTGCGTCAAAGAGTGCGGAGTATACTGCAAAGTCAACTTCACCGTAAACTTCCTCATCACCCTCGTCCCAGTGGTTGTTTCCATGCACCCAGAAGTCTTCCCTCTCCTTGTATTCCTTTCCGGACTTTGTGTCAGAGATTGTTGCCTCTGCGAACGGGCCGAAGTTTCCAGCATGGATGTTGTAGAAGCCTGCTTCCTCATCGTCCTCCTTTATGAAGTCAGAGTTAGTAAGGACCTGACCAAGGAAGTTCTGGAGCGGGTTTCCATCCTCATCATCGAAGTCATCGTATACTGTGTATGCTTCGTCTGAGTCGGTTCCGTTGGTGTACCTGTTCTTGAGCTCCCTGTCCACATAGTCACCAATTGCTGTGGTGAATGTGTGCACGCCCTCGATTCCCGCGCCAGGCACAGTAACTTCAAGGGTTACGGTCTCAGAGCCCTCGACAATGTCGCAGGTTCCTTCTCCCTCGGCTCCGCCAGTACAAGTGGCCTCGCCTACAACCTCAGCGGTCAGGGTGGTTGACTTGTATGCCTCGTTTGCCATCTTGTTTGAAATGGCTGCGGCAACTACACCGTCAACTGCCTGTGAACCAGCACCCACGATAACTTTCGCGAGTGGCTCACCGTTCTCATTTACGAGCTCGGTGTTCTGGTACATCAGACCGCCGGCAAATGCGACAGAGCTGGCTAAAATAGTGGCGCCAGCCACAATCGCTCCGATTTTCTTCAGGTTTATTCCTTTCACTTTTTCACCTGTTTTTTTAGCCGCCAAGTGGGGCCACCAAAGTAATGTTAACGGCGGCTAGCTTTGGCCCCAATCGCCTGGAGCAACTGCCCAGGCAGGCCGAGATGGATAATACTCCGCCTCGGTTCAAGAAGGTTGTTTAGAGTAAGCTTTATAAATGATTTGCTCACACCTAAACAAAACTTTACAAAAAACAAGAGTTTTAACGGCTATAAACGGAAAATGCCTACGGGAATTGCCGTAAGGATTCATTCCGTCGGAGCCCCGAGAGCATATATTAGTATATAATACACTATTTCCACAACTCTGACACTTTCCCCTCAACCATCCTCTCTATCCCAAACTCTATCCCTCTTTTATCTGTAGATATTATTAATGCCTTCCAGCCCTTCTTTTTCATCCAGGCAACCCTGAGCCTCCTGTGCCCATCAAGCAGGAACATCCTGTTTCCTGCTTGCAGCAATATGATGGGGGTATCATAGCCTAAAGAAGTCGCCTTGGAAATCTCCTCGGCCTTTTCGGTGAAGGTTGCCTGGGCTTCTTCACCTGGGTACGTATAATATATCTCACCTACCTGCCTAGGCGTGAGCTTGCGCTCCACGCGCTTGAACTTTGCTTTTGGGTAAAGCTTCTTATAATACTCGAATAATTTCCTGAATAAATGCTCTTCCTCATGGGGGGATATAAGTCCTGCATGCATAAGCTCACCTGGTAAGAGAATAGATGCAAAATATATAAGGGTTTTGGGTTGCGGAAACAAACAAAACCCAAATGTTGAGCTCTGCTCAAGAGTCACAGTATGAAGCAAGTGCTGTGCCGGGCTTCGCCCGCTTTGCTTCACACTGTGAGAAGAAACCGGACCCTGAACTCTGTTCACGGGAAGAAAGCGGAGCTTTCTCAGAACAGGAAACACTGTGCACACCGCCTGGAAACCAAGGTCAGCTTCCCAGCAGCCATTTCCAGGCTGGCACAACCCTGACCTTTTTTCCCCCGACCTCAAACTGCTCTTCCTGGTCACGGGTGATTATGAGCCCCTCTTCAAGGCTAAAGAATTCCATGGCGGATAGCAGCCCGCCAATTTCCCTTTTGCGGTTTTTTTCTTCCAGCAGATAAGTAACCTGGATGGCAGAAACTGCGTTTCCCTTTTTCGAGATTATGAAATCGCATTCTTCGCCTTTTTTGGATTTATAGTAGAAAATTCCCTTGTTTTCAACTTCTCCCTCCCTCCTGAAAAGCTCAATAAAAACAAGGTTTTCCAGAATCCTGCCATAATCTTCGGCTTCCCTGGCAAGGAAATGGATGTACCCTGTATCGAATAAATATACCTTTGACCTGGAAAATTCGCTCTTCTTGAAAGATTTGGAAAACTCGCGCACATAGCATGCCATGAATACGTCCTCTATGGACTTAATTATGCGATAGAGGTCCTCCAAACTATAGGGGATTTTGTTTGTTTTTAGGTATCTCTCAAACGCTGTAACTGAGAAGGTGTTTCCAAAAAGATTGAGCATGTACTTCATGGTGATTTCAACAAGCTTGATGTTCTTTATGCCAAGGCGCTCAACCAGGTCTTTGTACAGAATTGAATCAAAATAATTGTTTACCAGCTTGTTCTTCAGGGGCGCTGAATTGCTAAGCACCACTTCAGGGAACCCTCCATAAAGCAGGTACTCATCAAAAAGCCTTTTTACTTCAAAAACCTGGTCAGAATGTTCAAACCCTTTCTTCAGGGCAATGCTTTTTGCGCGCAGGACTTCTGAAAATGAAAACGGCAGCAACAAGTACGAAAGGGATTTCCCCCTCAGGGAGGTTGCAATCTCCTTGCTCAGGAGCTTGGAGTTGGAGCCGGTAATATTCACGTTATAGCCCTCATTCAGGAGGGAAACCACAAACCTTTCCCAGCCTTCTACAATCTGGAGCTCATCAAAAAAGAAAACCAGTTTGTCTTTGGAAAAAAGCTCTTTGGAATACTCAGGTATCCTATTTAGGTCACTGGAATGCAGTTCTCCCAGCAGGTTGTCTTCAAAATTCACCAGCACCCAATCCTTTCCGTGTGCCTGGTTTATCATGCGGTATAATTGGTATGTCTTGCCTGCCCTTCTGGGCCCCACTATTATCGTTGCCTTGCTCAGTCCGGATTCAGGTATTTCCAGGTCCCTCTTCAAGATACTCTTTGGGACAAGTTCGCGGTATTTCATAATTGTTTTCTTTATGTTTTCTTCCATATAGGCATATCCCGGGATACATTTTATAAACTTACGTTTTTCCGTAAGGATTTGCATAAAAAGCTTACGCTTTTCCGTAAGAACTTATTTATAAAGGTATCCAAATGGACTTGGATACCTATGGGTTGCGGGTTTTGGGTTTTGGGTTGTGCGGTTCGGGGTTTGGATTTACGGTTTTTCGTAAGAAATAGTGGGAAAAGCTTACGCTTTTCCGTAGGACTTTGGGTTTGGATTAACTTAACTTATATTTTTTTGTAAGTTTGGTTGATTCAGCGGGATTTGGCAAAAAAACGCTCGGGATGGGTTCAGTATTTCAGGACTCATGGCAAAACCCAAAACAGGAAACACTAAACATTAAAGTGCAATATAAAACCTTTTCTGCGGAATCTGGGTTCATGGGAGGAGAAATCAAATCCATATACCGGCTGCTGCTGAAAGAATACGGGGAGCAGGGCTGGTGGCCCATAAACCGGGTATACTCCCCCTCATTCAAGAAAAGGAAGCGCACCCCAGAAGAAAGGCTTGAGATTGCGGTGGGCGCAATCCTCACCCAGAACACCTCCTGGGAAAACGTGGAGAAGGCGCTGAAGAACCTGCGGGGGGCGGAGGCGCTCAGCAGGGAGGGGCTCGGGAAGCTTACTGAAAAGGAGCTTGCAACCCTTGTCCGCCCTGCGGGCTACTACAACATGAAGGCAAAGAAGATTAGGGAATACTTAAGCTATTCCGGGGGGATTACGCGGGAGGGGCTGCTGGGGGTTTGGGGGCTCGGGCCGGAAACCGTGGACTCCATCCTGCTTTATGCGTACGGGCAGCCCATGTTTGTAGTGGATGCGTATACAAAAAGAATCCTGCGCAGGATGGGGCTCTGCGGGGAGAAGGCAGCCTATTCGGAAATCCAGGAGCTTTTCCAAAAAGAGCTGAAGGAGGATGCGGCATTGTTCAATGAATACCATGCGCTCCTTGTAAGGCATGCAAAGGAGCACTGCAGGGTGAAGCCCGTGTGCGAAGGCTGCCCTCTCTGGGGAATTTGCAGGAGGGGAAAGGGGGAAAAAGATAAAAGGGAGAAAAGAGGAATAATGTAGGTATTTGCATGGGTGAAGGAGAAGTTGCAGAAAGATGGGCATACGGAGGGGACTCAATGGCAGCCAGGGGGTACGTCAGGAAGGGGAGCAGGAGAAACACTGACATAGGCACAAAAGTAAGCGAGTTCACAGGGGGAAAAATAAAGTTTGACAATTACGGGAAGTCAGGGGACACTACAGGGGGGATGCTCGGCAGGTACAGGACCGGCCCCAACAAAAAGAGGGAAGACAGGGTGGGGCAGATGCTGGAAGGGGATTATGACGGCATAATTATTGAAGTTGGAGTAAACGACATATCTGCAAGGGGAGGGGGGAGCAGGAAGCACTGGAAAAAGGTGCTGGGCAGGATGAGGGGAAATATTGTGGAAATGTATGTGCGCGCATTCATCAAGGGTGCAGGAACCGGGAACAGGGCAGAGGTCCTGGGAAAGATTGACAGTGCAATACGGGAGCTGGAAAAAAAGCAGGGGGACATTGGTGATGCACTGGGCAGCGGAAGGGCAAAAAGGAGGGGGGAGGCATATACCTCACGGCTTGAGATGACGAGGGAAGACATTAAGGAGAAAATATCAATCCTGGAGGACGCAAGGGAAGCATACCTGAAGCATGCAAGGGATGGAAAGCCCCCTGGCAAAAAAGTTGGCAGGATTGTTTTTGTTGAGGGGGCGCCCTGGAAAGGCCACCCCGGGTGGGAGAGAAAAGAGGGGCTGCGCACACTGGAATACAACCGCATGCTGAAAGTGATGGGCTTTGAGCTGAACAAGGTTTTTGGGGAACTGGAGGGCCCGACATTCGAAGTTGCGGAGATCTATGACGCACTTGTGTCCAAGGACGGGATGCAGATGCAGGAAAAGTATGCAGGACAAAAGAGGGGGGGAAAGGACTACCTGCACTTCGGGGAAGAGGGAAGGGAGGTTGCTGCAGCGGTAATAGCTTCAGGCCATTTCCCGAACCATGTGGAAGACAGAGTAAAAGTAGGGGCACTTGCAAAGGGGGAAACGCACGGGCAGAAGCAAAAAAGCCAGAGGATGCTTGCAGTTAGGTAGGCTTATTCTTCTTTTTGCGGCTTTCCTGTCCTCCTCTCCAGGTAATCTTCCCAGTTTACGGAATCCAGTGCATCGCGGTCCCCGGTTATGTACGAGTAGACCAGCTTTGCAGATTCCTCAGGAGTCCTTTCTGAAGTATCAAGCTCTGCAACTGTGCACGCATAATGCTTGTCTGAAAGCTGGTAGCAGTAGTCCAAAAGCTCAGCCATCATGTTTTCATCTATTTTTTCACGAAAATAGCCGCGCTCCTCCATCCTCTTCTCAAGCTTTCTTGGGTTTGTGCGGAGCACCACCACAATCTCTGCGGGGCAGGGCATCTCGCACCCAAGATGCCCCTCAAAAATAACATCTGCCTTCTCGTTCAGGATTGGGGTAATGTAAGCAGAAAGCTTTGGGATATCCACTTCTTTTTCCCCGTTGGGCGCAAGGCGGACCGATTCTGCCTCCTCTGCAATCTCAGAGATGTGGAGGACTTCCCATCCTGTAATCCTGCCCAGCTCATTCGCAACTTCTGTCTTCCCTGTGCCAGGGGTCCCTGTTATCAGTATCCTCATAATATCCCTTCAGTACTGCCTTGCTGCATACTGGTAGGTAGATGCCTCCTTCCCGCACACGATGCACTTTTTCCCGGAGGGCTTTTCATTTGCATCATGCCTTGAGCCGCGCACGTTTGCAGAGCATTCTTCCTTTAGCTTTTCTGCGCACCCCTCGCCTTCCAGGGAATCCGTGCAAAACGGGATTCTCACAAACCCCTCTCCATTTTCAAGTGCGGATTTCAGCTCCTCCATTGTATCTGCTTCCTTGAGCATTGTTGCAAACCATTCATCTGCTTTTTCCCTGAGGGAAGCATTCATCTCCTTGCCTATTTCACCAATCTTTTTTGGAAGCTCCTCAAAGGGAACGGATTCCTTTTCCCCAGTATCCCTGCGCACAACAACTGCTTTTCCTGATTCTATGTCGCGCGCGCCGATCTCCACGCGCACTGCGGCCCCGTTGAGCTCCCAGTGGTTGTATTTGAACCCAGGGGTGTTCTCGCTGAAATCTGCAACAACCCGGTAATTCTTTGCGAGCTTTTCAGTAACCTCCTGCACAAACCTGATTACGGTTTCAGAGCCCTCCTTCCTGAGTATGGGGATCACCACTGCCTGCACGTTTGCAAGGTGGAACGGGAGCACCATCCCCCTGCTGTCTCCGTGGATGGAAACAATTGCTGCAAATATGCGGGAGATGCAGGGCCCGTAGCAGGTCTGCCAGCAGGGCTTCTCCTCCCCGTCATCATCCATGTATTTTACGTTGAATACCTTTGCGAAATTGGTCCCAAGGTTGTGGGTGGAGGGGAGCTGGAGGGTTTTCCCGTCCGGCATCATTGTATCAGCTGCATAGGTGTCAACCGCGCCCGCGAACTTGTCCCACTGGGGCCTCCTGAAAAAGAGAAACGGGACACCGAAGGACTGGTGTATCATTTCTTCTGTGGTTTCCATGTCCTCCTGGACCTGGGAAAGAACGCCTTCCTCAGAATCAAATACATTGTGCGCCTCAATCCAATAGAATTCCCTGCCGCGGATAAGGGGCCTGGTGGCCTTGGTTTCGTACCTCCAGACCTGGCAGGACTGGTAGACCTTTAGCGGGAGGTCGCACTTCCCGTTTATCCAAAGTGAATACATGGGGTACATCGCGGTTTCGGAAGTGGGGCGCAGGATCATTTTTTCCTCAAGCTCGTTTTTGCCTGCGCGCGTAACCCAGAAGACTTCGGGGGCAAAGCCCTCCACATGGTCTTTCTCCGCTTCCAGGTTCTTTTCTGAAATAAGGGCAGGGAAATAGGATTTGCGGTGGCCGCGGGCCTCAAGCGCATCCTCATAGAGGCGGTACATGCGGCTGATTACGTCCGCTGCGTTGGGCATTATTACTACGAAGCCCTTGAGGTTGTAGCGGAGGTCGCAGAGCTCTGCCTCCTTTATGAGCGTATTGTACCATTCTGAGAAATTTTCCTTTGGAATGTCCATGATTGCACCTTATGGGGAATTGATGGGGCGAGATATTTAAAATAGATTCTGCGTTAATGGAAGCGTGATACTGGAGATAGCCTTGCTGCTTGCAGGGATTGTGCTGCTTGCGTTTTCAAGCGACCGGAGTGTTGATGTTGCGGCAAGGCTTGCAGCAACTGCAAGAATACCTTCCCTGCTTATCGGGATTGTTGTGCTTTCCATGGGGACCTCACTCCCGGAGATAAGCAGCTCGGTTGTTTCAACCCTGGAGGGGCACCCGGAAATAAACGTTGGAGACATATTCGGCTCTGCGCTTTCCCAGATTACGCTGATATTGGGGCTTGCGGTTCTGCTCGGTGGCCCGATAAAAGAGGGGAGGCGCGATGTGCTTCTGCTGGGCGGGTGCGCGATAATGGGGACGATGCTTGCGCTCTTTGTAGTGGAAAGCGGAGACATTACGGTTACCAATGCTCTTTTCCTCATCGTGAGCTACTTCATATTGATTTTTATTTCAAATAAATACACTGTAAAGGACTATGCTGCCCCTGAGGGAGTGAAGGCAAAAAAGTACTGGCCCTGGAGAGACAGGCTGCTTGGCTTTGGGAAACTGCTTTTTTTCATGGTGGGAGTTATTGCAAGTGCGGTGCTGGTGGTTGACTCAACAATTTCACTATCTGAAGAGTTGGGCGTCCCTTCCTACCTGGTAAGCTTCTTTGGAATCGGGATTGGGACTTCGCTTCCGGAATTGTTTGTTGCAGTTGCTGCAATAAGGAGGGGCCAGGATGAGCTTGCGATGGGAAACATACTGGGGAGCAACATCACGGACACTACGCTTGCGCTTGCTGCGGGGCCGCTCCTTGCGCCCAGCGTGCTTCCCTATTCCGGGCTTGTGGTCGCAACAGGCACATACCTGGTCCTTGCCTCCATGATTGCAGTAATGCTCTTTGCATGGAGAAAGAAAGTGGACAGGCTTGCGGCATTTGTGCTTATCGGAATCTATCTTGCATCCTACCTCCTGTTCTTATAAGGCGCGCATGTTGCACAACCGCGTTTTTAAGCATTACCAAACAATAGTTCTACCTGATTATGGGTGGAGAGTATGGCTAGAAAAACTGCTATTGTAAAAGGTTCAGAAAGAAAATCAATTGTGCCTGCCCCAAAAGGGGAACTTTCGGTGCACAGGAATCCCGTTGCAGCTGCCGCAGAAACTTTTGCGCTGAGAAGAAGAATCCGGGGGAGAAAGGAAAAAGAAACAAGGGAAATGTTCTCTGCTGCAAAGAAAAAGAAATGGGGCACAGTTCTCAGCAGGGCAAACAGGGACAACATAAATGAGCGGGGGCCCCATGGTATGACCCTGCTTATGGAGGCTGCCTCGCAGGGTGAATATGTTGTGGTCCAGAGGCTTGTGCAGAGCGGGGCGTACAAAAGGTCGGAGGATGACCTGGGAAGGACGGCGATTGCCCATGCCCTGCTTAATTCGCACAATGATGTTGCCAAGCTCATCAATTCACTGGGAGCATCCTGGGAGCGGGACCTCCTTCTTGCGGTAAGGGACCGCAGGGTAATGCTGGTAAAATCAATGCAGGAAGCCCTTGGGGTAACCCAGGAAGACATTGATAATGCTGAAGCGCAGTGCGACCCTGGGCGGGGCCCGGCACTTGGAAGCGCAGTGAGGAAGGTAAGTGGTGAAGCGCTTGCGCAGCATGAGCTTACAGTGATGTTCCAGCCTAAGGGAGGTGCGGGAGCAGAAAGCAAAGGTTCAGGTCCCAGCCCAGGGGAGAATAAAGGAAAAAAGAAGCCCAGGGACACTGTTAACTACTCTCCTGGGCACCATGGGTGCTGAGTTTCTTTTATAATTCTTTTCTTCTTTTAGTTCCAGCATGGGAGAGAGATATTCTGTTGATGTAAAGAAGGTCAGGAAAATCCAGGAATCCATTAATTCCGCGATTTTTGCAGGGAACAAGAATGCGCTTGTCGGGCATTATGCAGGCACTATCCCCTTCAAGGGGGAAAAGCTTGCAATGCACACCGATGGTGTGGGGACCAAGGTGCTTGTTGCGGATGAGCTGGAAAAGTACGACACTGTAGGGATTGATGCAATAGCGATGAACGTGAATGACATCATCTGCATCGGGGCAAAGCCGCTTGCAGGGGTCGATTACCTTGCAGTTGCAAAAGAAGACGAGTACCTCATTGGGCAGGTTATGAAGGGATTGGTTAAGGGTGCAAAAGAATCAGATATTTCTATTGTTGGGGGGGAAACCGCAATCATGGGAAATGTAATCCACGGAAAGAAAAGGCCTTTTGATTTGGCTTTTACTGCTTTGGGCGTTGTGGAAAAATACATTACCGGCTCCGCGATACGGAACGGGGATGTGCTTGTTAGTTTGGGGAGTTCTGGCTTGCACTCAAACGGGTATACGCTTGCGCGCAAGGTGCTGCCCATGAAAAAATGGGGGAAGAAGATGCTTGCACCCACAAAGATTTACGTGAAGCCGGTGCTGGAAATGATAAGGAAGTCCAAAGTGCACGGGCTCGCGCACATTACTGGTGGCGCGTTTTCCAAACTAACTAGGCTGAACAAGAAGCTCGGGTTCTTCATTGACAATCCTGTGAGGCCCGCGCCCATTTTCAATGCGCTCTGGGACCATGTGGAAGATGAAAAGCACATGTACCGGACCTTCAACATGGGCACCGGGATGGTTGTTGCTGTCCCTGCAAAAGAGGAAAGCAGCATACTGCGGATTGCGAAAAAGCACAAGGTAAAGGCGCAGGTTATCGGAAGCGTGATTAAGGAAAAGGGAGTTTACCTTGGGGACGGGACGCGGCTGGACTACCAGTTGTGAGGCAGTTAGTGTAAGAATAAGGGTTTTAAACCCCTTCAGGGAATAATATACAGCATATGGCCAGGGAAACCAAATCCTGTGAAAAAACCAAGCCCAAAAGAAAACAGAAACGGCACAGGATACGGAATTTTTTCAGGGTGCACAAGACCAGATTGAAGCAGCTGGGCACGGTCGCTGCACTTTCTGCACTTGTAGGAATCGGAAGCATCTCTCCCCCAAAAATGCCCATGGAAACCAGCAGGGGCGCAAGGGAGAAAGCAGCGGAGATTTCCAAAACCCCGCTGGGAGAAGAGATGAACAAAGAGCAGAAAGAATATTTGTGCGAGATACTGACAAGGGCAGAAAGGCGATGGGTTTTGCGTGAGGTCAGTGCAGCCATAGGCCACCAAAAATTTGAGCCGTTCATGCTTGAGTATTTAGGAATAATTCTGTCTGAACAAAAAGTGGGCCTGCAGAAGAAAAGGGAGAATATCAAGTGGTTTTTGAAAATCCTGGACTATCCTGGGCTTGAAGCTCAGATGGTTAGGAATGCTATCAAAGACTACGAATCCCGGGCAGGCGATATCGGGTTTTACCTGCATGAGCATATCAACTACTCCATTCTGGGTGCACACATGGTTCGCAGTGTGAGGGAAGAGATGGGGAATGATTACAAAATAGTGTTGGAAGGAATGAAAAAATCTGCAGAAAATCCGAATTCCACAAAAAGAGCCGGACTTGGGCCTGTGCAGGTGTCCCGCAATCTGGAAGCGGTGCGCAGCAGGTTCCCTGGAAATGCAGAAGAAATTTATTCATGCCTTGAGGCATATTATTCCAACCCGAATTTCTCCAAATTGGGGGTCCCTGATGATTGGGAGACCCTTGTGATTGCAGGGCAGATATCAAAATTCATGCAAAATCTTGAGATGGATGGGGAGAAAAAGGGCATTATGACAAAGGCTCTTCTGAAAAATCCAAATTTCTCTGTTTTTGACCTGGATAAACCCCTTGCCACTGATTTTGAAAAATTGATTGGGCATTTCGGGGAAGGGATATTTGAAGGGCAGATTGGGAAAAAAATGGATAAGTTATTGCAAAGCCCGCTTATTTACCGCTCTATGCTGGACCCAAAGAATGAATTTTGGGTGGGGAAAATGGGGGGGTGGAGCAGAAGGATAGACCCAAGGTCAATGATTGAAGCAATCCACGCATTTTCCAGCGGAGAATACGCCAAGGAGGTATCCGAAAAAGGAGAGACGCATGCAAGAAAAGTCTGGAAAACTTTTCGGTTTCTGGCAAAAAGGATGGGCAGAACAGATATTTATGAGATTGGGCTTGTAGGCGCAATAGACCCCATAACTTCGAGAGAACTTTTTGGAGAATTCTGCCAGGGCAGGGGCCCGGGCTGCTTGAAGGCTGCGGATTTGTTGGTATATGTCAGGGAACAAACGGGAGTTCTTTCTGAAAACGGGCAGGCACTGGGTTTCATTGAAGAGGTTCTGGAAAAAAGGCAAGAGGAATATGCCCCATACTCTGCGCTGAGTGCCTTGCTGCACGGGGACTTTGACAGATTTGAATATCCAGGAGGGCTCGATGCACTCTACAATGAAGGAAAAAAACTCGCAGTTGAAGTTGGGGCCAATGGGGGAATTCCCACTTACCTGAATTTTGCTTATGCAATAGCAGAAGTGGGACCGGAAATGGCCAAAAGATTGCACCAGGAATTTGGACTAGTGTATTTCACCAGGTATTCCTACAGGAGGTACAAACGCCTGGGCGAATATGGGCCTTCATTGCTGAAGCTGTTTGCACAGAATATCGGAAACACTAATGATGTGCGCCCAATATTCCTGATGGCAACGGGTAAAGCAGACTGGAATGGGGCATTTGAAAAGATAAAGCATAGCAATGAGAACTTTGAGGAATGCTTCCGCATCATGCTGGTTGAATCAGGCAGGGATTCCGAGCTTATTGAAAAAATCTCCCATGTTGGTTCAAAATACGGAAAAATAAAGTTGATGTTTCTTTCAGGGCATGGGAATGCGAGGGGGGTAAGGCTTGGGGAAGGCTTCGGGATGCGCAACAATCTTGACATAAGGGACAAAAATAGGATGGGGGAACTGCAGCGCTATTTTGCAGCAAGGCCCCAGATAATGCTCAATAGCTGTTCAACCGGAGGATGGAATAAAGGAGGAATCGGGCATGCAATTGCAAATGCAGTAAAGGGAGCAGAAGTGTTTGCCCCAAAACAAATTTTTGACGACTACGTGCTAGAGTTCGACCTTGCCTCAAAAAGAATAATCAGGGTAGATTATATCCGTAGGGACAGGAAAGTCGCTACCAACATATTCAGGGAAAGGCCCCCTGTCCCAGAGCATGCAAAGGAGCTGCCAAAAAAGTGGATAAGAAGGTCATTTGATGAATTCGTAAGGGAGAGGGGCAGGCCCAATTCAGAAATTGAAAGGGTTTTCGGAGGAGTTTTGCTGGGAACAGTGCAAAGAAAAGAAGATTTGGAAGCGCAGAGGCAGGCAGCAGAATATATGTACTTGGAAGAACAGAAGAAAAGGGCGTTTGTCGTAATAGCTGCAACAAGCTTCATGTAAATGCCCGGGTCCTGAAGCATTTAAAAACTCTCACGGGGCAAAAAAACTATGGGCAAGCCCAATATTTTCCCTGCAGTTATTGTTGCGGCAGTGCTTCTTGCACTGGGAATCAGCTATTTTGGCGCGGATTCGTGCAGCAGGTGCGATGACGGAAACCCCTGCACCGCAGACCTCTGCAGCATAGACACCCAATACAGGTGCATGCATACGGCGCTGGACGGGGAATACGGGGGCTGTAGTGGGGAAACGGATGAATGCCATGCAAAAACCTGCAGCAGCGGGGCATGCGTGGAGGAGCAGGTGAGTGCCTGCAGCTATTCGCTGGAATGCAATGCGCCGGCCCTGCTGAACCCTCCTTATGAACACTACAAGACCGCGCTTGGGGAGCCCACCTTGCAGTGCACGGTTTCGAACCTGGATGGTGTTGCAGGAAAGGTTGAGCTGAGCGCGGCGGTTGAGGGGTATTCCGGGGTTTTCGAAAAAACTATTGAGCTGGGGCCAAACGAAACAAAGGAAATAGGTGTTGCGCTCAATTTCAATGAGAAATTCTATTCGCTGGAGGAAAGCACATTCTCAACCCTAAAAACAAGGCTCTCCCGCTCCAATTATACGCTGCAGAGCAACTCGGAAACCATACAGATGGAAAAGGCAACAATCTATGCGCCTCCTCGCGGGGAAGAGGAACTGCTTGCGGTATGGGTAACCTACAACGACCCCTGCATAGAAGAGATTATTTCAGAGGCAAAAAAGCTCACCCCGGATGGGGAATTCCGCGCCTACCAGAGGGAGGAAGATGACAGGATGGAAGAAATGGAAGCTGTGTTCTATGCGCTGCGCTACCAGAACATCACCTATGTTTCAAGCAGCTTTTCCACAACCGACATAGGAACTACATTCTACAACCAGAACGTAAGGCTTCCTTACCAGTCCCTCAAATACAAGCAGATGAACTGCGTAGACGGGGCAGTGCTCTATTCCGCAATACTGGAAAAGCTGGAATACGAAACCGCGGTTGCGTTCTCCCCTGGGCATGCATTCGTGCTTGTGAAAAGCAGGGATAGTGGCTGGGGACTGGGTTTTTTCGGAAGCATGTTTTCCGGGTGGGATAGCGAATGGATTGCCATTGAAACAACCGACACCGGGGACCCTGAAGCAACATTTGAGGACGCTGTGCGGGCAGGCCAGAGGAACCTGGACCAGGCAACACAGATTGTGGATGTGCATTCTGCAATAGAAGAGGGGATTGTGCCCCTGCCAGTGGGAGGGCACCAGTGCGGGATAGCTGACCTGAGCCAGAAAGCGGAAGAGCACCAGGCCCTGATGGGCAACTGAGCTTATCAAAAACTATTTATACCTCATTATTGATTTGTGTGCATGAGCCGCCGTGTGGACCAGACTGTAAAGGACATAAAGTCGCTTAAGGTGCAGGGTGCGCGCAATGTTGCAAAGGCAGGGGTGCGCGCAATAATGTATGCGGTTGAGGACTCCAGGGCAAAAACCGTGAACGGTGTAAAGGCAGACGTTGTGAAAGCATCTCTGAAGCTTTCCGGGGCAAGGCCTACCGAGCCCATGCTGAGGAACTACCTGGATGAAACAATAGAATTTATGGCTTCCGAGATTGCAGCAGTGAAAACACGGAGCGTGGAAAAATTCAAGGAAGCCGTAATCAAGAGCGAAAATGAATACCTGAAAAGGATGCGGGATGACCTTGCACGGCTGAAGGAATACGGGGCAGCAATGCTGACAGACGGGATGCTGGTTGTTACGCACTGCCACTCAAGCACAGTTACGGGAGTGATAAAAGAAGCGCATAAGCAGGGGAGGGAGCTGAAAGTTGTTGCATGCGAGACCCGCCCGAGATACCAGGGCAGGAGTACTGCCAAGGAGCTTGCGCGCGCAGGGCTGGATGTGACCATTACTGTGGACATGGGAATTGCAAAATTCATGAAAAAGGCGGATATTGTGCTGGTGGGGGCAGACGCAATCAATTCGACCGGAGACCTGATCAACAAGGTAGGGACACGGGCGCTTGCCCACCTTGCAAAGGACTATTCTGTTTCATTTTTCTCATGTGCTGAAAGCTACAAGTATGACTCCCTTACCTTATATGGGGTTAAAGAAAAAATCGAGGAGCGCAGCCCGAAAGAGGTTTGGGAGAGGGCACCCCGGAAAGTAAAGGTCTCCAACCCTGCATTTGATGTTACTGCATCGAGGTACATAAGCGGGTACATTACAGAAAAGGGGGTAGTGCCGCCCTCTGCACTTTCAGGAATTGCAAAAAAGAAGATGGGTGAATAAGATGAAGCCGGTTAGCGTTAATGAAAAAACAAAAAACAATGCACAGGGAAGGGTGCTCAGCCAGGAGGAGAAAGAAAAACGGGAGAAGAAAAAGGAGCTCTGGGAGAAAAAGAAATATATCTGCCAGGTAAAGCTAATTGACATCTGCACCGAAAAAAATATAGTCGTGCTCAATATGGAGGATGCAGAAGACAACGATATCTACAATGGGTACAGGGTAACCCTCCATCACGATTCCAAGGAGATTGTTTCCTTGGTGGACCTGAGCAGCGAGATGGTGAAAAGGGGGGAAATCGGGCTTTTCAGGAATGTTGCGGAGAAGCTGAAACTAAAGGACGGGGACCTTCTGCATATAAAGCACATGGAAAGGCCTGCAAGCCTGGATTTCATAAGAATGAAGCTGGATGGGGAAAGCCTTACAAGCAAGCAGATATCCAGCATCATAAACGAGCTTATGAACAACAGGCTTTCAGAAGCTGAGCTTTCATCGTTTATTTCTGCAGTCTACATAAGGGGAATGGGGGAAGATGAGACGGTTGCGCTCACAAACGCAATTGTGGATTCCGGGGACAATCTGGACCTGGGGGTTGGCCCTGTTGCGGACAAGCATTGCATCGGGGGGGTCGCAGGGAACCGCACCACCATGGTTATCACTCCCATAATCGCTGCTTCCGGAATCTACATGCCAAAAACATCATCCCGGGCGATTACATCTGCTGCAGGAACTGCGGACACTATGGAAGTGCTTGCAGATGTGGATTTCAACATCCATGAGCTCAAGGAGATCGTTACAAAATGCAAGGGGGCCATGGTGTGGGGTGGAGGGACAAACATTGCAGCTGCGGACGACAAGCTCATCAAGCTCAGGAACCCGATGAGCCTGGACCCAAGGGGGATGCTGCTTGCATCAATACTTGCAAAAAAGAGTGCAGTGGGTGCCAAATATGTTGCAATAGACATCCCGATTGGGAGGGGCGCAAAAATACTGGATATGCCAAAGGCTGAAGCACTGGGTGCAGACTTCATCAAGATTGGGAAAAGGCTCGGGATGACTATGGAGAGCCTTATAACAGACGGGGCAGAGCCTGTGGGAAATGGCATTGGATGCGCACTTGAATGCAAGGATGTTATGGAAGTGCTGCAGGGGAAGGGACCACACGACCTAAGGAACAAAAGCACGCTTATTGCAGGAAGGATACTCGAGCTAGTGGGCAAGGTCCCTGAAGGGCAGGGGAGGGACATGGCAGAGCTGATGCTTACAAACGGTAAAGCATGGAACAAAATGAAGGAGATTATTGAGCTGCAGGGAGGAAACCCGAACATAAAGGAAGGCGACCTGCCTATTGGGCAGCACAAGCATACGATAACTGCAGAAAGGGCAGGAAAAATCAGCCATATAGACAACAAAGGGATCAACAAAATTGCAAGGTCTGCAGGCGCCCCCAGGGACAAGGGCGCAGGAGTTTACCTGCACCGGCTAAAGGGAGACCGTGTAAAGGAAGGAGATGTGCTTTTTGATATTTATGCGGAAAGCGAATCAAAGCTGGATTTTGCGATAAAGGCGGTTGAGGTCTGGAAGCCTGTTGAGCTGGAGAAATTCCTCCTTGGCACGATGAGGTAACCCTTTTAAATTGTTTTTTGCTTTTATTCTCTCCACAATTAACCCTCCATAGCTCAGTGGTAGAGCGGTCGGCTGTAGCTTGTTGTCTGCTTAATAGCAGAAACCGACAGGTCGTGTGTTCAAATCACACTGGAGGGAATTAATTCTCAGGTGGCTGCCGAAACAAAAAAATTAGCTTTTTAAATCATAGACCCCATAAAAAGGGCATGAAGAAAATCCTTTTATTGTTATTGCTGCTAAGCAGCGCCTTTGCAATAGAAGTAATAGAATATTACGGGGTGGGGTGCCCGCACTGCACAAGGACAGCGGAGTTGCTGGAGGGAATACAGGATGAATACAACCTTACTTTTGTAAAGAAAGAAGTTTACCAGAATGCAGACAACCGGGCAGAGATGTTTGAAGTTTATGAAGATTTCGGGGAAGACCCTGCAAACGGGGGTGTCCCCACCATGCTGGTTGAAGGAAAGGCAATGATAATAGGGGAGCTTACAGAAGAGCAGTGGAGGAACCTTTTGGAGGACTGCATGGAGGATGAATGCCCGGAAGGCGTTTTCACAATGAAAACAATTGACTCTGCACATGTGCCTTCTGTAAGCGAGATAAGGGAAGAGGACGAATACCAGGCACTTACTTTATGGGGACTGGTTGCTGCGGCAATAGTGGATTCAGTAAACCCCTGCACAATCGCAGTAATGGTTATGCTGATGGGCATAGTCCTGATGTCAGACGGAAGGAAGAAGATGCTTCTTTCCGGGATTGTGTTTACAATAGTTATATTTTGCGCATATGTGCTGATGGGGCTGGGAATACTGCACGTGATAGACAATCCTGAGGTAACCAACCTATTTTATGGGGCCGCCACCCTTGGGCTGTTTATCCTTGCGGCAATGGAGCTGAACGGGTACTTCAATTATAAGCCCGGTTTCTTTGCAGTGGAGATGCCCATGTGGCTGAGGCCGCATGCAAAAAGGGTAATCGAGGGTGCAACATCCCTTCCAGGGGTTGCGCTTGCTGCGCTTTTCTGTTCCCTGTTCCTGCTTCCTTGCTCTTCAGGCCCCTACCTGGCAGTGCTTGCAATAATCTCCAAGGCAGTTACGCTGCAGGCGATGACTTACCTCCTGCTGTATAACCTGATATTTGTTCTCCCCATGCTGATAATTGTTACAGCAATATATTTCGGTTATACCACAATAGAGAAAATAGGCGAGGCAAAAGAGAAATACATAAGGCAGATACACCTGGTTTCCGGGATTGTGCTGTTCCTGCTGTTCATTTACATGGCCTCAACATTCATGGGGGTATTCTGAACGGCGGCACCTTTATTAAGATTACTTAAAATAAATAGAATTCACCCCTTTGCCCTGGTAGTGTAGTGGTTATCATCCCGGCCTGTCGAGCCGGAGACCCGGGTTCAATTCCCGGCCAGGGCGCACTTTTTCTCCAAATTATTTAAATAGCTGCATGCAAATATTCCAGCATGAGAAAAACAGTATTTTTGCTTTTGGGATTTGTGCTGCTGCTAATGCTTGGGTGCCCTTCAGAGGAAGCCGCTGGGGAGGCTGAGGTTCCTGATGAGGCTGGGCCTGGAAAAATGCCCGGAGAAGAGGCTCCTGAAGAAGAAGCCCATGGGGCGGCTGCAGAGGGAGAAACTCCCGGGGAAGTGCAGAATGAAACTATAGAAGAAGAGCCGGGGGAAGTCCCTGAAGAGGAAGAACCTGAAGAAGAGCCCATTATCTGCGTGCCTGTAGCAGTTTCAGGGTATGCGGAAGTAATTGTGTACAGGGATGATGTGCAATATTACGGGGATGAGGGGATGGTGGTAAGCGCAAGGGAACTGGAAATCGGGAAAACCCTTAATGTTCCGGGTGGAGGGTCAGTAACACTTGAAGAGATACTCCTGGATGCGGACTGTGAAGAATGCGGGGAAAAACCTTCCTGGACATACAGCCAGAAAGCAAAGTTAAGGATAAGCGTGCCCAATGCCCCTGAAGACATTGTAGTTGTTGCAGGAGAAGGGGGGCACGGGTTCTTCAACTCAAGCTATATGTGCAAAACACTGGACTGGGACGGGGAAACCTGCCTTGAGTACGTGCCGGATGGGCAGAAGCAGTATTACGTTGGAAGGGTTACAGCAGAGAAAACGTGTGTTTGGGAGGAGTAAAACAAAAATAGAAAAAGGAGGGAAGCATAAGCTACTTCCCGTAATGGTTCCTGAACCACCAATAGCCTACCAGGCCCAGCCCCAGGAGGATCAGCACAAACCAGAGCATATTCTGCTGCATCTCCGTTACCTCTTTGCCGTTTGGCATTTTTGGCTCGGTCACTGAAGGCACTTCAGTTGAAACTACTTCTGCAGGGGGAATCCCTGCCTCTTCAGCCACCAGGGCATTTGCAGCTGCAAGCGCTGCCTCTGCGTACCTGAGGGCATTTTCGCAATCCCCTTGCTCCTTTGCTTCTTTTGCCTTGTCAAGGAGCTCTTCTACCTCCTCGGTATCAATGCCCTGTTCCTTGGCCTCATCAATCCTGTCTTCTGTTTCCTGGATTGGCTCATCGCACTCTTCGCATTCTTCTTCCTCTTCAGGCACTATGCATTCGTTGTCCCTGCAAAGCTCCCCCTCTGCACAATCCTCATCAGAGCAGCACTCATATGAAACGCATTCGTGGTCCTTCACTTCCCCGCATTCGCACTCAACAGGGGTGCACTCTCCATCAGAGCAGTATTCGTCACCTGGGCAATCATTATTGCTTGTGCACTCAGGCTCAGGTTCTTCAGTCTCCACACAAGCGCAATCTACGCATTCGTAGCCAGAAGCGCAGCCTGTTCCGGGCACTCCGCATTCAATATCTGATTTTGGAAGGCACTTGTTATTGCCGATGCTGCAGTAGTAGCAGTCAGGGCAGTCAATATCGCTTTCACAAACATACTCCGGCTCGTCACCATCTCCATCATCCGGAAGGCCTTCATACACTGCAAAGAGCCCATATACGTCTAGATATATTGCAAAGTTCTCTGGGTCAATTCTTGCTTCTGCCGGGCCTCCCCCATCCAGGAGGTCCATTATGAATTTTGACCTGTCTTTCTGTGTAAAGTTGTATATCTTGATTGTCTGCTCTGTTTCATTATGTATCTGGCCCTCAACAGGGCTCCAGTATGCCTTCATTATCAGCTCCTGCTCTTCAACAGATGCCCTCAGCACAACAGGCCTCTCCAGGGAGCCTGCACAAGCTCCCTCGGCACCCATCCTGGGTTCCTGGCAGTAACCATATCCTACTGGGCCCATGCTGCACTCGCAACCTTCCTCGCAGTCGGAGTCAGAGAAGCAAATGATTTTTCCACACCTGCCGATGCTGTCGCATTTGGAGCAATCGGAGCAGTCGCTGTCCTCTTCACACTGGGAACACTCAAAGCCATTGCAGTACGGGAAATCCGGGTCCGCGCAGTCGCTGTCTTCTTCGCACTCCCTGTCTGCATCAGGTTTGCAAATGCTCTGCTCAACCCAGCAGAATTCACCTCTGGCGCAGTCCGAATCTTCTTCACAATATATCCCTGTTTCCTCCACGCGGAGCTGGTAGAGGGCCATTGTGCTCCCATCGTAGCCTCCTGTGAAGCCATAGTGCACAGTGAACTCATCTATCTTCGGGTCTACTGGGGCACGGGCCCCTCCATCTTCCCCAATTCCAGCAATAAGGAAATACTTGTTGTTGTAAGAAATCCTTTCCCCAAGGCCGAAAGGATCTATGTCCAGGTATGCAGTAACATTTACCTCGAGGTCTTCGCTTTCCAGGTGGATTGAGTCCACGGTCGGGAGAGTGGTGTCAGATAGGAGGTAGACTACTGTTGCATTGTCTTCAACAGAAACTCTTACTGATGAAGGCCCGGAGCCGATTGTTGTTTCATCAAGGCTCCAGTGTGGCTGGTTGGTTGGGGCCTCCAGGATGCCCATTCTGTAAATCGGGCTCGCCTCTATAAATTCAAGCTCGATTATCCCTTTTGGAAGTGCTTCATCAAGGAGGCCGAATGCCTCTGCCCACTGGTCCCTGCCCCCTTCCTCAAAAGTATCAGAAAGGGTGGAGAACATTGTTTCCCCATTCCTGTAAAGATAAGTGTTGCGCACAGTTATTGCCTGGTTCGGGCTGCTGGGCGGGGTGTAGCCGGTTGCCCTTTCACGCTCAAAATAAGAGGCATCCAGGATTCCAAGTATGTTGTTGTCGTATATCCTGCAGCGGTCCACAAGATGATGGCCCCTGCTCAGGAGCACCATCCCATAATTATTGTGGTAGGAGCGCACTGAATTGAAATCATTTTCATATACTCCTGCCTCACATTTGAGGGAAGTGAAGTTGCAGATCTCCCCTGCTGCCATGTCACACTCTGAATAGGCATAGCATGTGGTGGGGGCATTCAGTGTTGCGCCTCTCGAGCCAGTGGGGGGCATGATCATGCTAAGGCTAAGGTCGATGACTCCGGCCCCAAGCGGGAGTAGCTGGAGGTCCTCATATGCCCCCGGCACATCCCCTTCAAAGATATCGTGGAGGTTGCCATCGTTCCCTGATGTTGCGGTGTTTTCGAAATTGGCTGCATAAGATTCGAGCATCCCGTAGCCGAAAATGTCATTGTTGGTTGCAGAACCTCCGGAAATTGTTGCCTCATCGCTCATTAAAAGAGCAAGCCCGATGGTGCTGTCTGAAAAGCTTGATGAAGAGATTGTGGCGCGGGGGGAATATGCAAGAACTGCTCCTGCGCCGACCTCCTTGAATTCAGGTTCCGGGGCCCGGAGGGTTTCCCCTGCACGCAGCCCGCCCCCTAAAAAGCCCATGAGGAGGTCAAGTATTGCTGTTGCGTTCATCTTGTTGTTTCTGCTGGTAAAGCTGGACACTTCAAGGTTTTCTGACATAAGAGCGAGTATCCCGAAGCCGCTCCCTTCTGCATTTGAACCGGATATCGTAACATCCGGAGTTGCAAGCACCCCGAATCCCATAAAGTTGTTCTGGGAGGTTGAGTCGCTTATGCTTGTGCCGTTGCTCAGTATAAGGAGCATTCCGTTGTTGTCCAGTGTGTCAGAGCCGGAAACAGTTACTCCTGAAACCACTGAATCAGTTGCGTTGCAGAGAATCACTTCTGAATAAGTGTTTCCATACAGGTTGACTGTTTCATGGGAGTAGTAAATGGGCCTTGCCCCTGAGCCTGTGTTGCGCTCCACCGTATTGAGGCAAAGCATGGACATGTAAGATGCCCCAGCGTCAGCTTTAAGTTCGGAGGCAAGCATGCCTCCTCCAAATACCCTGTCTCCCCCTACCAGCATGTCCAGTTCCATGTTTTCTTCAAGGATGTTGTCAGTGTATGTTCCATTGTAATCAAAGAAATTGAGGCCGATAAGGTTGTCGTAGGCATGGTTGTTGGTGAAGGTTGTTCCATATTCAGATGGGGGGTCGGCAGCCGGAGGCCTGGGGGGCTTTGGGATTGCCCCTTCGATATAGAAGCCGTTTGTGTTATTGTAGGCGGTGTTCCCATCTACAAAATTTCCTGCTGACTGGCCAATTTCAAAGCCGCCGCCTTCATAATATTCCCAGTCATTTCCATATGCAGTGTTTCCGGTTACTGTATTATTGTAGCCCGAAATAGCTAATCCTGACTCTGCATTGTTATATACTGTATTATCGGTTATCGTATTATTTCTTCCTTTTATGGTGAGGCCTGAATAGCCTGAGTTGTAAACTTCGTTCCCGGAAACAAGATTCTCGTCCCCTGAGACATATGCGCAAATCTCTCCCTCAGGGGTTTCGTAAATTGTATTGCCGGTAAGCTCAGAGTAATCTGCATCCAGGTAGATGTTGTACATCTCATTCTTGAAAATTGTGTTGTTGTCTACGCTGGAGCCATTTGGGGAATCACCATATATCCCATAATCATATTGTGTAATTATGCAATTCTTTACTGTGATGTTCCGTGCCTTGAAATCAATGGCAGTATACGTGCCTGCGCCTCCGGTCCCGGTGAGATTGTGCCCAGCGCAATCAAGGGTGACGTTATCTGCCAAAATCCTTATGCACCAGGTATTGCTGTCATTAACCCCTGCCAGGTCTGTTGTTAGCTCATATTCGCCTGAAGAAGTAATGCCTTGGCAATAATCTACTGAAGTCGCAGAAAAAACAAAACCTACAAGAACCAGGAATAGAACAAGAGTCCTCACCATGCAATAATTTGGAATAAAAAAGTATAAAAATAGCTGGGGTGTGCATGCCTCTTAAAATCGGGGGAGAATGGTGGCAGGGCTTTGGGCAAATCCCGAAGGTTTATAACTTTTCAAAACGGAAAAGGGATGTATGCTGGTACTGGTGTGTGGGCTTCCGGGGGCTGGGAAAAGCACCCTTGCAAAAGCACTTGCGGAAAAACTGAGTGCAGTTTACCTGAGCAGCGACATCATAAGGATGAAGATGCTGAGCGAGCGCACCTATTCCGAGCATGAGAAATACAAGGTTTACGGAAGGATGGTGGAAGAAGCGGGGAAGCTGCTTTCCGCGGGGAAGGCGGTTGTGTGCGATGCCACTTTTTACAAGAAAAAAACCAGGGCTGAAATGAGGGGGGCTGCAGAGAAGGCTGGTGCAGAACTGCATATTATCTTATGCCAGCTGGATGAGCAAACCCTGGAAGAGCGAATGGAACAGAGGGGAAAGGAGGGGGCAGGTGCAAGCGAAGCAGACTTCAGCATCTACCTAAAAGTGAAGGGGCTGTTTGAGCCCATTGAAAACGAGCACCTTGTATTGGACACTTCTGTGCCTGTTGAAGAGCAGGTAGGCACTGCAGCAGAATACATTGAAAAGAAATCGGGATGGAAGCCGGAGGAGCTGGGGATGGAATTCAAGGAAACCCATATCTCCTGGGTTTTCCTCTCAGGGGATTTTGCATACAAGGTAAAAAAACCTGTGAAATTCTCATTCCTGGATTTCTCCAGCCGGGATAAGCGCAGGGAATATTGTGAAGAAGAAGTAAGGCTGAACAAGCGCCTCTCCCCGGAAATCTACCTGGGCGTTGTCCCCCTTGTGCGGGAAGGCAATTCCCTCAGATTCGGGGGGAATGGGCGGCCTCTGGATTATGCAGTGAAGATGAAGAGGATGGGCAGGACCATGGACAGGGCCCTGGAAGAAGGGGAAGTGGACAGGGGGAATGTTGAGGAAGTTGCAAAGGAGATTGCAGGATTCCACAATGCGGTTCCCGTGATACAGGACCCAAGGTACAACTCTCCGGAAATGGTGAAAGAGCAGATAGACGACCTTGGCTCGGTAAAGGAAACTGTGGAAAGCGCGTGTGGGATGGGGGAAAAGGTCGAATTTGTTCTTGAAAAATCAGACTTGTTTATACGTGAAAATGAGGGGCTTATGCGGAACCGCCAGGTGGACGGCATGGTAAGGGACTGCCATGGGGACCTCCATACCTCCAATGTATTTGTTGCGGAAAAAAAATACATCTTTGACTGCATTGAGTTCAGCGAGGATTTCAGGTTCATAGACATTGCAAGCGAGGTCGCATTCATGGCAATGGACCTGGATGCAAGAGGCAGGGAGGACCTCTCAGAAGTCTTTGTGGGGAAATACCTGGAGCTTTCAGGGGACCCAAATTTGATGAAGCTGCTGGATTTCTACAAATGCTACCGGGCAAATGTGCGGGCAAAAGTTGCTGCGCTGGAGTACCTGCAAAACCCCACAGAAGAGGGGAAAAGGAACGTTGAGAAATACCTCTCCCTTGCGCAAAAGTATGCGGGAAAGCTTTAGGGCTAATGCCTGAAGTGCCTTGTTCCTGTGAAGAGCATGGCCATTCCATGCTCATTTGCTGCCTCTATTACTTCCTGGTCTCGGATTGAGCCCCCTGGCTGGATTATTGAAGTTACGCCCCTTTCTGCAGCCGTATCTATTCCATCCCTGAATGGGAAAAATGCATCGCTTGCCATTGCGCAGCCCTTTAGGGTTTCCCCGCGGGACTCTGCAATGTCTGCTGCAAGGCGGGCTGCGTCCACCCGCTTCATCTGGCCCGCGCCAATTCCTATTGCCTGGTTGCTGCGCGCATAAACAATTGAATTGGATTTTACATATTTGCAGATTGTCCATGCATACATCAGGTCCTTCATCTCCTGTTCTGTTGGCTTGCGCTCAGTAACCACCTTGAGCTTTTCCGGGTCATAGAGGAGAATGTCCACGTCCTGGGTAAGCAGGCCGCCGCAGATGCTCCTGTATGAGATTTGAGGGGGGCGCTTTACAGGGAATTCGCATTCTCCTGTCTCGATGGCGCGAAGCCTTTTTTTCCTGGAAAAAATTTCAAGTGCCTCTTCTGCAAAAGAGGGGGCGACAATAACTTCATAAAAGCGGGTGATTATTTTTTCCGCGAGGTCTTTCTCAACCTTGCGGTTAAGGCAGACTATCCCCCCAAATGCCGCATCACTGTCAACTGCAAGCGCTATTTCATATGCCTTTACTATATCTCCGTTTGTGGCAACACCGCAGGGGTTGTTGTGCTTCACGATTACTGCTGTAGGCTCTTTAAACTGCTTAAGCAGGGCAAATGCTGCATTGATGTCAAGTATGTTGTTGTAGGAAAGCTCGCGCCCCTGGAGCTGGCTGAAATTGGGTACGCAGCATTCGCTGAGCTGCGGGTCTTTGTAGAGTGCAGCGTTCCCCTGTGAGGGGTTTTCCCCATACCTCAGGTCCTGCATCTTCCTGAAAGAGAGGTTGAGGTATTCCGGGGTTTTCTGCTCAGGGAAAAACTTTGAGCGGAGAAAAGACTCGATTACCGTATCATAATGGGAAATTTCCATGAATGCCTCCACTGCAAGCTTTCTCCTTGTTTCCAGGGAAACGTCCCCGTTTGCAGTAATCTCTTCGCTTACTTCCCCATACCGGGCAGGGTTGGAGATTACGACCACATTTTCGAAGTTTTTTGCTGCGGCGCGGATAAGGGTTGGGCCGCCTATATCTATATTCTCTGTTGCAGTTTCCACTGTGCAGTCCGGAAGCGAAGTAACCTCCTCAAACGGGTAAAGATTTACTGCAACAAGGTCTATCATGCCTACTCCAAGGCTCTGGGCCTGTTCCATGTGCTCCTCTTTTTCCCTTTTTGCAAGTATTCCGCCATGGATTTTAGGGTGAAGGGTCTTTACCCTCCCTTCCATCATTTCCGGAAATCCGGTAAGGTCTGCAACATCAAAAGTCTGGACTCCCGCATCCCTGAGGGCCTTGGAGGTGCCTCCGCTTGAAACAATCCCTATCCCCTGTTCTGAGAGGAACTTGCCAAAATCAGCAATCCCTTCTTTGTTGTAAACACTCAGCAGTGCCCGCTTTATTGCCATAGAAACCGTACCATATTAGTGAAAAAAGCACTTAAAAAGCATTATGGTTTTGGGAGGGGCGGCTTTGGGCTGGAGCCATCTGCCAACTCGGGCTTATGCATCCCTGTTGTTTCAACAAGCACAAAGTTGCCGAACTCTGCTGCAACTGAGCCAGGCTCGGAAATTTTCCTTAGCTCGCTTTCGGTTATTGAGGGAGTCTGGGATGCTCCTCCCATCCCTCCCGGCTTCGGGGCCTGTATGGAAAACATGGCGTACTTGCCAGGTGCGGGAGAGGGGTCATCCGTTGTTTCAAGGCCTGCTGCCTGCACCCAGTAGGCAAGCCCCCCTCTTGGGCCAAATATCTGAGAGCCAGGATGGGCTTTTGCAAATTCAGAAAGGGCCTGGTACTCCTGCATGCTTATCAGGGGCATCCTCTGCATTCCTGAGTCTGTGAACATATATAGTGTATGGAGAGACATCAGGAGCATTACTGCATAGAATACTGCTTTTTCCTTCCGGAAATAGAAGGCCCCAAGGCCTGCAAGCAGGGCAATGGGGATATATGTGTTCATCTCAAACCGGAAAACCCAGGAATCATCCACGAACATGGGCTGGGTAAGCAGGAAGCTCACTACAATCCATGGGATGAAAAGAATGGCCCATTTAGGGTCTATCCTGTATGCGGAATAAAGCCCCAGCATTGCAAGCAGGGAAAAGAAGCTGTACATGGAGAACATGTTGAGGTTTATGGTGCCGGATTTCCCGGGGGGGCCATCATCCAGGTATTCCAGGCCCACGGGCCCTATGCTGTAGTCCCCCAGGAGCCCGGGCTTGAGCAGGAGGACTGCAAGGGCAGCCAGCCCGATTCCCCCTATTATTGCAAAGCATTTGAGCGATTCAGTTGTTATCCTCTTTTCGTGCATGAAATTATAGATGGGGAGGAGCAGGAGCAGCGGGGTTATCGAAAAAAGCAGATATGCAGAAGAGGAAAAATGCGTTCCTAGCATGAGCACAAATGCGACTATTGCAAGTGCTGTATTGCGGGTGCTGGTTTCCCGGATTGATTTTACTGCAAGGTAAACAAACCAGGCTCCGAAAAATAGCCCTATAGTATTCTTGAAAAGGTCCCCCATTATGAACATGTTTGAGGTGGAAAAAGAGGCAAGGAAGCCTGCAAAAACCGCAACTGCCCTGTCCTTGGTAACATATTTGGCTATTTTGTAGATTGGGAAGCAGATTGCTGCGGAAAAAAGGGAGATTGCAACCTTGAATCCAAGGAATAGGTCATTTGCGAGCCAGGTAAAGAGGGCGCCCAGGTAGAAAGCGATTGGGGGGTCGCTTACCTGCGGGTACCCATATAGGAATACGTCTTTTATGTGCATCACATAATAGCCCGCATCCATCCCAGCAATCAATGGGTAGCGGGTTGAGAAATAGAGCTTGAGGATGAATGAAAAGAGGAAAACCAGGAAAAGGGCAATCCTGTAGACATTGAAATGGCCTTCCTGCTTCAGGAGTTTGCCCAAACCCTACACCCTGGGATAAAAGAAAAGAAAGGGAGGTTTACTCCTCCCCTGGGGCTTTGTCGTAAGTGAAGTCTCCTGGAGGCTCGTTGATTTCTATATCAAAGAGGTTTGCAAGCTCTTCTGCCTCTTCATCTTCCTCCATGGCTTCATCTGTTGGTGGGGACTCGGCCTCTTCTTCATCTCCAGAATCATCCTGCTGTTCTTCTGCAGGCTCACCTGCCTGCTCTTCCGGAGCCTGGGGCTGGGCCTCCCCTGCTTTCTTGCCCCCGCACCCTGCAAGCAGGAAAGAGAAGGCAACCAGCGCAAGTAGCAATAGTTTGTAGTTCATTTGCTCACCCGAAAAGTATCTCAGTTTTCAGAGATACAAAATCCTCATAGTGGTCCCATGTGTCTGCCCAGCAATCCAGGTTCTGGTTCGCATAGTCGTTGTTGTTTTCAACTTCCGCAGAATACTCACACTCATCAATGGTGTCCCTGATATCCTCATTGAGTGACTCGACATCATCTATAATGTCTTCATCATAGTCTCCGTCTTCGAGTATAGGGACCGCATATTCGCAGATTGCAGACATCCTCTCAAGGTGGAACAGGTCCACGAGCCTCGAGTGCCTTAGCTGGAGGGCCCTTACCTCTGCAGGCTCATCTTCATCAAAGGCTTCCGGGATATCGTCCAGTAGCTCTTCCCCATCTTCAATTACTGCTTCCATGCCTGAAACATCAACCCCGTCTTCTTCAAGGTCTTCTGTTATGTCTTCTGCATGCTCAATGTCGTATTCTACGAAATGGGCTGTGGCAGCTTCAGCCTCTGCAAGGGCATCCACTCTGCAGTCCTCAAGGTCGTCCTTAAGGGCATCCTTCCCGTCCTGCACGCAATCAAAGAACCCTGCAGTCTTGTTGTCAAATGCATCGCCCACTATTGCGAGCCCAAGTTCCAGCAGGTCTCCTGCAAGGGCAAGCCTGGTGAGGCCAAATTCAAGGCGGTCGTCATCCTCCGCAGCTTCCTCCAGGTCCTCAAGATTATCGTCTATGTCCTCGACGTATTCTGAAGAATCAAAAATCGGGACATCCTCATCCTCAGCGCAGTCCTCCCTGAGCTCAACAAAATCCTTTGCAAAGCCCACGTTGCATTCATCATATGCATAACGTGCCTCAAGAACCTCCGGCCATGCCGGGTTATTCCAGGCAAAGGTTGCTGCAATCAGGACAAGCGCAAGCAGTATCCTTTTCATGGTATTGCACCTTGGGTGTAGAAGAAAAAGGAAAGAATAAAAATAGGGCAGGTGTCCCTATTTCTTCTTCTTTTTGGAAATTGCACGGTAGATGGCGCGGAGCACCAGGAATACCAACACAATAGGTATGAGGAACCCTGCAAGGCCCACAAGAAGCATTATTGCAAAGCTCAGTGCGCCAAAGAAAAGGTTCAGTATTTCCTCAAGCGGCATTATGAGGTCTGTTTCCAGCGCAGGCTTTTCCTCAATCAAGTAGATGGTGATTGTGGATTGGGCTGAGCGTCTCTCAAGGTCCAGGGCCTGCCTCTGGTAGATTTCCAGCGAGGTCTGCACCCGGGTAACCTCCTTTTCAATCATCAGGATTTCTTCTACGTTGTCTGCTTCATCGTAAAGCGCATTGAGGCGGTCGAGCTCTTCTTCCAGGTTTTCAATCCTGGTCTGGATATCAATGTATTCTTCCGTAACATCCTCAACTGAGCTGTCGATGCTTTTTACCTCGCCAAGTGCCGAAACCTCCTCCATGAAAGAATCAAATTTTGTAGGGGCAATTTTTACTGTAAGGGCGTAGCGCTTTTCTGTATTGTATTCATTGAAGCGGATGTAGGAGAGCTCTGCATTGTAATCATCAATTATTGCGGTAAGCTCGTCCTTCTTTTCCTCAAGGGTTCCGGTTTCCACATTTACGCTTAAAGAGCCCTCCTTGATTACCATCTGGTCTGATTCGTAATCATATGAATCGGCTCCCCCATAATATGCTTCCTCTGCCACCATTGGTGCGGGGGCTGCTGCTACCCCTTTCGTGGCATACCCATAGTCAGGCTCAGCATAATTCCCTGCTACTTCATCCATTCCGATGCATCCGAAAAACATGAACAAGGCAGCAAAGGCCAGTATTGCGATTTTTGAATCCATGGTTGTGAATAAAACTTGAAAATATATAAATAGTTGGCTGGTGGTTCGGCTTTGGCCGAACCTCCCTGGTTTTGTGACACAGGTATAAAAAGCGTTCCCTACACGATAATCAGCAAATCTCCATACGGAGGTGTGAAATATGGCACAAAGGTGGTATGAAATCCAGTAACCCGGGAAAAAGCGAACGTGTTAGTGACAACTCTAGTTGTAGGAAAGTCGGGCGGCCAAAAAGGCTTGACCCCCAATCTGTTGCCGAATTAAGGAAACTCTACCTCTCACAGCCGTATTCAGTACGTGAGCTGGCGGATGCATTTGGGGTTTCCAGGATGACAGTGTGGAGGGCTGTGGCGCTTCGGAGGAAAGCCGGCCAACAGGCCGGGCAAAGCACTTGCCCCAAAGCGGCAGTTACAGGATAGGTGGATAAAATGAGCAGAACAGCGGCAGCAAGGGCCATGCGCACCGAAGCGCAGGCAGGAGAAAAAGGCAACCGGTTCAGGGTAGTTGAAGGCAAAAGGCCTCCCAACGGTAAAAAGCTTTCCCTTGGGGAAGCAGCAATGAAGCTTCCCGGGATGAACGGGTTCGGGGTTGAGGGGCCCCGCGGGCTTAAACAGAAAACAGCAGGGGAAAGGGGGGCTGGAAATAGAGGGAAGCCGGAGCAGGGAAGAAAATACAAAGACCCCAACTGGTGGCAGCACGAAAGAATGGTTATGTAGTTGGTACTGCTTAACCACTCCCTTTTCTTTTTTCTTTTAGCTTAATCTGCAAGGAGCTCTCTGGATTTTTTATTTAAAGAAAAGCTGGTGCCTGCAGTGCAGGAATTGGAAGATCCGGGACAGGACGCTGTAAACGGGCAGCCCCTGCACGAATGAGTTTTATGCTCAGAGAGATACCCCTGCTGCACAAGACTCCGCAGCTGGAGTGAAAGGGTTTCTCCATCAATTCCGAGCCTATCCGAAAGCTCGCGTACTGAGCCGCACCCGGCATCTATTTCCATTAAGATTTTCTTTAGCATTGCACCCACCTACCCATAACCAAGGGCAGTGCCAACATGCAGCACAAGGAATGCTGCAATCCAGGCCAGAACAGTTGAATAAAGGATTGCAAAC
Source organism: Microcaldota archaeon (assembly GCA_014727975.1). GTDB lineage: Archaea > Micrarchaeota > Micrarchaeia > Anstonellales > Bilamarchaeaceae > CAIKOA01. The sequence goes on from WJMK01000014.1 coordinate 32,041, forward strand.
CCTGCCCATTTCCAGGAATTGGTTTCCTGCTTTATTACTGCAATTGTTGCAAAGCAGGGCACATAAATCAGGGTAAATACCATGAACACGTAAGCCTGGAGCGGGGTCCAGGCAAGGGCGAGGGTGCTGCCCAGGCTTGCATCATCTGCTACTCCGTAAAGCACCCCAAACGCAGAGATTACCACTTCCTTTGCAAGAAAACCGAAAATAAGGGCAACTGTCCCTCTCCAGTCAAAGCCAAGGGGCTGGAAAAGCGGCTCAATCACATGCCCCGCCATTCCAATATAGCTCTCCGGGCCTCCGTATTCTGCACTCTGGGGATAGCTTGCAAGGAACCACATGATGATTGCAACCAAGAATATGAATGTCCCTGCTTTCTGCACAAAAACCTTGGTGCGCTGCCACATGTGCATGAACAGCCCTTTCAGGGTGGGCACATGGTAGGGCGGGAGCTCCATAACAAATGGCTGCTTTTCCTGCTTTGCAATAGATTTCCTGAAAAGCAGGCCCATTGCCGCAATCAGGATGAAGCTTATGAGCATAAGGGAGAAAACCACCTGGCCTGCTGCTTCAGGGGCAAAAAATGCTGCGGCCAGGAAAACAAAAACCTCCATCCTGGCTGCGCAGGGAACCAGGGGGTTTACAAGGATTGTGATAAGGCGGTCATCCTCATTCTTGAGCGTGCGCGCGGCCATCACTGCAGGCACATTGCACCCAAACCCAAGCACAAGGGAGATGAATGATTTGCCGTGCAGGCCTATCTTCTGCATTGCCCTGTTCATCACAAATGCTGCACGGGCCATGTACCCTGTGTCCTCCAGTATTGCAATTGCAAGAAAGAGCAGGAGTATGTTGGGCAGGAATATCAATACGTTTCCTACTCCTTCCACCAGCGCAACCATTAGCAGCTCTGAAAACCAGGGGGGAGAATCAACTGAATGTAAGAGGGATACCAGCACTGAAGCAAATGCCCCGATTCCTGCCTCAACCCCCAGCATCAGGGGCTCGCCCAGCAGGAAAACAAGCTGGAACATTGCATACATTATCAATAGGAACAATGGTATGCCCAGCAGGGGGTTGGTGATTATGCGGTCTATCTGGTCGCTTCTTATGATGCGCTCCTCCGGGCTTTTCTGGAGAGATGACTTTATTATGCCATTTATGAATCCGTAGCGCCTGGAAGCTATTGTTATGTCAACCGGCTCCCCAAGGCGCTCTTCCGCGTCCTTTGAAAAGGATTCCAGGCCTGAACCGCAGATGCTCTTGTCTTCTTCGCATACCTTGGAGATAACATCTGCATCATTCTCAAGGATTTTTACTGCAAGCCAGCGCGGGCCGTATTTCTCTGCAAGTGCAGGAATGTCCTGGCAGATGTGCTTGGAAAGCTTTTCCAGTTCCTCTTCCAGGTCCTTCCCATAATTAATGGAAATTGGGCGCTGCTTGATTTTTCCTTCTGCAGCAAGCAGGGAAACTTCAGCAAGCTCGTCTATGCCCTTGCCCTGGTCCGCAACAAGGGGGACTACCGGGCACCCTAATAGCTCGGAGAGCTTCTTGACATCTATTTTCTGCCCCCTGCGGTGGGCAACGTCCATCATATTGAGGGCAATTACCAGATTTGCCCCAAGCTCCTTGAACTGGGCAGCAAGGTAAAGGTTGCGCTCCAGGTTGGATGCATCAATGATGTCTATTACTACGTCAGGCTTAGTATGGACAACAAAATCCCTTGCGATAAGTTCTTCTTTTGTATATGCTGAAAGGCTGTAGGTTCCGGGGAGGTCCACTACTTTTGCAGGCTTCTTGGCTTTTTGGTAGCGCTTCTTGAGCATTCCTTCCTTTTTTTCCACTGTTGCGCCCGGCCAGTTCCCTATCTTTTGGTGGGCCCCGGTAAGTGCATTGAAAACTGTGCTTTTCCCTGTATTTGGGTTCCCTGCAAGCGCAAAAACCATCGGTTGTGTTTTACCTTTCACTGCAACCTCTCCTTCTCCTGCGCATTCCTCTTCCCTGAACAGGGGGGATTCCTGCTTTCATTTTTTCTACAATAATCTCGGATGCCATGCCCGTGTCTATTGCCACCCTGCAGCATCCCTTGATCTGGATCACCATAAGGTCAGATGCGCCTTTGTTGATTACTGTAACTACTGAGCCAGGGTCAAAACCCAATTCAGTGAGGTGCCTGCGGAGCGGAGGCTCGGCGTTTATTTTTACAATGACTCCGCTCTCCCTTTCGTTCAGGGACCTGAGTGATATTCTTGGCATTGGCACCACAACTTATCTGGAATTTCTTGAATTTAGGTAAATTTAATGGTTCCCCTAACATTTTGCGGAAGCAGTTGCCTTTTCCAGGATTTTTTCGAATAACGGGCGGAATTGCGGGGCATGCTCAACCACAGGCTTCATCTCCACTGCTGATTCAACAAAAGCAAGGTCATAGGGAATTTCTGCGATGACCTCTACCTCTTTCTCTTCTGCAAACTTCCTTATTTCTTTTGAGAAATCGGGGTTGAGGGTACTCTTGTTTATCACAATTCCATATGGGACTTTGAAATAGTCCAGGACTTCAATTGCGCGCATCAGGTCTGAAAATGCGGAAGGGGTGGGCTCGGCTACTGCCACTGCATAATCGCTTCCACGCACTGAGGCAATCACCGGGCATCCTATCCCCGCAGCAGAATCCAGCACAATGTGCTTTGCATTTATCTCCTTCTGGAGGAGGTCTGCCTTTTCCTTTACAAGGGTTACAATGTCTCCTGAACCGGCCTGCCCGATGCGCAGGAGCCCGGTAGCAACTCCTATCTTTCCTTTTGCGCCTTTGCCTACCCATCCATTCTGGACACGGTTAAGGCTTATTGCGCCATGCGGGCAAACAAGCTGGCAGGCGCTGCATCCTTCGCATGCATACTTGTCTATTGTGGGCTTTTCCCCTGAAAAATCAATTGCTGAAAAAACGCAGATGCCTTCGCACTTTTTGCAGTTTGTGCATTTCTCCTGGTCTATGGTGGCCTTGGAGCCTGTGCTTACAGGAGACATTTCAAAATCCTCCCTCCCCATCCCAAAAAGTATTCCGAGATTCGGGGTATCCACATCACAATCGGCTGCAACCACCGGCCCTGACTCTGCAAGGAGTGCAGCAAGCGAAGCAGAAACCGTGCTTTTCCCTGCGCCTCCCTTTCCTGAAAGCACATTTATTATCATGGCTCCTCCCTCCGTATCTTCTTTGCGATTTCCTTTATCTCAGGGACCAGTGCGGGCACACCCTGAGAATACATTTTTGCAATCTCCAGTGAGTAGGGAATCTCCCCATAAATGGGAATGTTGTTTTTTGCAAAAATATTTTCTGCCAGCTCCCGTTTGCCTACACCTGCCTTGTTGAGTATTCCCTGTGCAGGGATTTTCAGCTCTGCAAGAAGCTCAAGTATAAGGTTGAGGTCATGGGCGCCCATGGGGGTTGCCTCGGCAACTGCAAGCGCAAGGCTGCAGCCCCTGAGGGCGGCAATCACGTTGCAGTGGGTCCCTGCAGCAGTGTCCACTATTATATAATCATAATTTTTCCCGGCTTCAGAAATGTATTTGTTGACTGCATTCACTACAGGGGAGCTTTCTTTTTTGCCTGCCTTCAGCTCTCCGGAAACAAAATCAAGACCCTGCCCTGAGCCAGTATAGATGGCTCCCGTGGAAACCTGCTCGGATTCTATTGCATCAACAGGGCAGGCAAGCATGCAGGCCGTGCACCCGATGCACTGGTCGGGGATAATTTTTGGGCCGGTTTCCTTGTGGAAAAGAATTGCGCTTTCCTGGCAGGCCTCTGCGCACTTGCCGCATTTTATGCACTTCTCATTAACCCGCTTGGGCATTGTTATCATTACGTCTTTTTCCTTTTTGGGATGGATGGAAAGGAGAAGGTGGTCATCCGGGCAGTCCACATCCATATCTGCAAGCAGGACCTTGTTTTCCTTTGCAAGCTCAACCGCAAGTGCTGTAGCTACCAGGGATTTTCCTGTCCCTCCTTTGCCCCCGGTTATTGCAATCCGCACCAATTTAATCGCCTATTTTTTCAGGAATCCTGCATGGGAGCCAGGGTTTGCCTTTGGGAGCTTGCCCTGGAGAAATGCATCCACATTCTCCTGCACAGTTCCGCTGGTGCTGTCATACACCTCAATTCCAAAGGACTCCAGGGCGCTGAATGCCTTGGGTCCCACTGTGCCTGCAATCAGCGTGGTTGCGCCCTGGTCGTGGGCAGCCTGGGCCGCAGCCACTCCTGCACCGCCCTGCTGGTTTGCAGCCTCATTTGGAACTGCAGTATTGCCGACTACTTTCCCCCCTTCTATTTCTACAAGCATAAAATAGGGGCATCTTCCAAAAACAGGGCTCAGCTTGGAGTCCATGCTTGGAGTTTGTGAAGGTACTATTGCTTTCATATTGCATCCACCTCTGGAGTAAAAAAGAAACCTCAAGGCTTTAATGTATAGCTGTTAGGAAGCTTAAAAAAGTTTGGGTGCCCAAAAATTCTTATGCTAAGCCAAAAATGTGAGGACTACCTTGAATCAATTCTTATACTAGTAGAAAAAAAGGGATATGCCCGGCCAAGGGACGTTGCAGCAAAGATGGGAGTGAAGCCCCCGAGCGTAACTGAAATGCTTGGGAAGCTCAAGAGGGAGGGATATGTAAACTATGAGAGGTATGGGGAGGTTACACTTACTCCTGCAGGGTTTGTGGAGGCCAGGAAGGTCAAGCGCAAGCACGAAGTTTTTGAGAAGCTCCTTGCTATGCTCCTTGTGCCCCCTGAGATTGCGGAGGAGGACGCATGCGTGCTTGAGCACCACATCCACAAAAAAACCGAAATCCAGCTTTCCAGGTTCGTGCAGTTTGTGGAAGAGTTCAGGGGAAGCCCCCTTTTCCTCAGGAACTTCAAAAAATACTGCGAAACAGGGGAGCTGCCAAAAAAGTGCAAGCGGGCAAAGAAAAGGAAGCAGGTGGGTGCAATAAAAAGAATTTAAAGCATGGAGGAAGCATTTGGAACAATGGTGAGCCTATGGGAAAAAAGATGCTGATGATAATCCCTCCTGAAAAGTTCAGGGATGAAGAATTGTTTGTGCCAAAAGAGCATTTTGAGGGGAAGGGCATGGAGATTACAATTGCAAGCACGAAAACAGGGGAGTGCTCCGGAATGATGGGCGGCACTGCAAATGCGGAGATTGCGCTCGGGGATGTTAGTGTTGGGGATTATGACGCAGTTGTGTTTGTTGGGGGGCAGGGAGTGCCCCTGGTCCGGAGGGAAGAAAAAGCGCTGGAAATTTCCCGGGAAACTGCGGCAAAAGGAAAGGTCCTGGGGGCTATCTGCTGGGCACCCACCATCCTTGCAAAGGCAGGGGTGCTTGAAGGGAAGCGTGCAACGGTCTGGAATGGGCCTGATGCGGAGTTCGGCATAAGCACAAGCGAATACCTTGAGAAGCAGGGGGCGAACTATTCTGGTGAGGGGTTCGTGGCAGATGGGAAAATTGTTACTGCGGACGGGCCCGCGCATGCAAAGGAATTTGCTGAATCAATTGAGGAGCTGCTTGAGTAGCCCCTTTTAATTTTTTGCAGAGAAAACCCCTGTATGGGAATTGCAGACAGCCTCAAGCGGGGATTCAGACTCCTGTCCGAAGTGATAGATGAAGGAATGGTTTTCGGGAAAAAACACATTAAAGCTGTAATCGGATACCAGCTGGTATCAATGATTGCCGCGCTTGCAGCAATGACAGTTGCAGGAATAGGCATATTTATCGCAATGGTGTTTGTTTTGCAGTATTCTGATATTGCAGCATTCCTGATAACCGCGGTATTGCTAATTGCGGGTCTGTTGGTGGGGGGCACCTACTCCATGGCGGCAAGCCTGGGGGCAATAGAGTTTATCTACAACGGGGGGAAGAAAGCAGGGTATTTTGAAGGGAAAAATGTGAATCTTGCATTCAGGTGGATCTCCTTCTGGCTTGTGGCTGCAATCAGCGTGGCTGCGCTTGCAATACTCATTGCGCTTGGGGCAGTGTACCTGGATACAACCGGGACGATAGGCATCATTCTTGCTGTGGCGGCCTACGCTGTATTTTTGCTTATTGCAATCCTGCTGGGGATAATGCTCTACTACTCAAACCAGGAAATTGCAATAAAAAGGCTCGGGCCGGTAGCTGCAATCAAATCCTCAATAAAGGTTTTCAGGAACAATTTCTGGGAAACGCTGGTTTTTGCTGTGCTTGTCGCAGTTGGGTCTGCTCTGGTGCAGATTCCAGTGGCCATTGTGGTAAGCGGGATTACCCAGTTGATAATGGTTGCTTCAGTTGCAACTGCGGTGCTGGCAATCCTGGGCATAATTGTAGCAATCATCGGGGTGGCAATACGGATTGCAGTTGCCCTGCTTGTGGAATCCGCAGCGCTTATCCTGAAGGTGAAATTCTACCAGAAAATAACCAGGGCTAAAAAGAAGACAAGCGCTTAATCCTGTCTCCGATTGGCGGGTGTGTTGCGAACATTCCCGCAACCTTTTTTCCTATCGGGTCAGCAAAATACATTGGTGCGGTAGAATCCGTGGCAAGCTTCACAGGCTTGTAGTTGTCCCTTATTTTTATTAGTGCGTTCTTTAGCCCATCCGGGTAGCGGGTAAGCCGTACTGCGCTTGCATCCGCAAGGTATTCTCGCTGGCGGGAGATTGCAAAGCGCACCATCATTGCAACAATGGGGGCAAGGATTGCAAGAATGAGCCCCAGGACCATTATCAGGCCTGAGTCTCCGCCCCTCCTGTTTCCTCCCCGCACTCCTCCCCAGATAAAAGTGCGGAGGATTATTTCTGAAAGGAATCCGACAAGGCCGACCATTACGATTGTGAGCATCATGAAGCGGATGTCATAGTTTGCAATGTGGGACATTTCATGGGCAACCACCCCCTCCAGCTCCTGCCGGTCAAGTTTTTCCAGCAGGCCACGGGTAACAACAATTGCAGAATGCTCAGGGTCCCTTCCTGTTGCAAAGGCGTTCAGGGCCCTGTCTTCAACTATGTAAACCTTTGGCTTGGGTATTTGCGCTGCGAGCGCAAGGCCCTCAACCAGGTGGAACAGGTAAGGGTGGTCGCTTTTTTTCAGGGGTTTGGCGCCGCTTAATGCAAGGACCACTTTTGAGCCCATGTAATATGAAAAGGCTGCATATACCAGGCCTATGAATAAACCGATGAAAAGGCCGTAATATCCGATTCCCCATATATGGCCCAGGGCAAGGCAGAGCACAAACACTATCATGCAAACCACTGCCATAAGCAGGAGGGAATTTCGCTTATTTGCATTGATTGCGTCAAAAAAGCTCTGCCCGGGCTCCCGGGGTATGTATTCCTGGGGCGGATGCTCCGGAGGGGCTGTTTCCTTGGCCATCTCAATTCACTCAGAAATTAACTTCAGGAACTTTCTTTTCTTCCTCTTCAGTCTCAAAGTAATCCTGCTTTTTGTGGCCGAGCATGCCTGAGAATATCACGTAAGGAAGGACCTGCTGGGTATTGTTGTAGTGGTAAACTGAATCATTGTATGCAGTCCTTGCATATGCAATCTTGTTTTCGATTCCGGAAAGCTCCTCCTGTAGCATCATGAAATTCTGGCTTGCCTTGAGGTCAGGGTAGTTCTCGGAAACTGCAAAGAGGGACTTGAGCGCATCGGTGAGCATATTGCTTGCCTTTGCCTTTCCTTCAACAGTCCCTGCAGCCATAACCTGTGCGCGTGCCTTGGTAACGTTCTCAAATACAGATTTCTCATGCTTTGCATAGCCCTTTACTGTTTCAACAAGGTTGGGCACAAGGTCGTTCCTTTTCTTCAGCTGCACATCAATCTGTGCCCAGGCATTCTCAACACGGTTCCTCAGGGTTACCAGGCGGTTGTAGACAAAATAAAGTATGCCTGCCACCAGAATTGCGCCGCCAACAACTATTGCCCCGATACAAAGAGCTCCTCCAACTTCTAATGTCATGCATAAAAGATAGAAGTATGCGCTTTTAATCCTTATCTTTCTCCCGGAGAGACGAGAGGGTGCCGCTGGTTGATAGCGGGATTATTCTTGCAGGCTTTCCATTGAGCTCGCTTATGAGGGCAAGCATCCCGAGCACCTCTTCTGCAGAAGCGCGGTTCACCAGCAGGACGCCCTTGTTCCTGTTTAATTCAATAAGCCTGAGCATGCGGGAAGAAAGCCCGTATTCCCCAAAAAACTTAAGGGAAAATAAGTAAATGCCTTGGGAAAGCTCTTTCTCAGTTAAATCGCCTTTAAGGATGAAAGAGATGTATCTTTTCTTCATTCTCTGGGAGGGCTTGATGCTCATGGGAAAATGATGGGGGGAGGGATTTAAGGCGGTGTCTGTAACCATGGTTACAAAAACCCCATAAAACAAATTTTAAACTTTCCATTCTTTAGAATAGCATGGCAGAAAGAATACTGGTTATCTCCGGAAGCAAGAGCGATGAGAAGATTGTAAAGAAAATAACTGATGTGCTGGAAGAGTTTGAAGTGGAATATAAGTACGAAGTTGCATCAGCGCACAGAACTCCTGAAAAGGTTGAGAAACTCGTAAAAAGCACTTTTGCAGATGCAATTATTGCTGTTGCCGGGCTTTCCGCGGCACTCCCTGGAGTCATTGCAGCACATACCCTCACCCCTGTAATCGGGGTCCCTGTCTCTGCAAAGCTTGAAGGGATGGATGCCCTGCTGAGCATTGCACAGATGCCTCCTGGAATCCCGGTTGCTGCAGTGGGAATAGATAATGGGAAGAATGCTGCATTGCTTGCGCTGCAAATCCTTGCGCTGCAGGATAAAAAAATTGAAGAGAAGCTGGTCGCCTACCGGGAAAAAATGAAAGGATGATCTTGGGAAAGTTGAAAAACAAAAAAGGGAGGAAGGGCTAATCCTCCTCCACTTCTGCAGGCCTTAGCTTGAAGCCGGCAATCCTCTGCGAAACTATATGCAGTTCCACATCATATGGCTGCCCTGCAATCTCAACCTGGTCCCCGTCCCTGAGTTCCTGGATGCCAGAGAATATGCTCAATGCAAGTTCCTGGTTCTCAGCACTTATGATAAGGGAGGGCTCCGGATGCCTAAGCACAAATTCCTTTATTGTGCTCCCAATCCAGACATATGCTTTCCTTTCTTCGGCAGAGATTACCTCCTCTGAGATATAGTCTGCCCCAGGGTATTCATATGAAAAGAGTGGGAAGCCTTCGAAAGTATTTTCGGTCCAGGTTACAGTCAGGCCCGCGCATGAAAGGGAGTCAAATGGCTCCTCAAGCACCCCATAGTCCGCATATTTCGAAAAGCGGACATGGTGGGCTTCGCTGTCCTGGCCAATGTCAATAAAGTTCTGGGTTGTTGACCTCATCTCCATCTCATTCGGGTACTCGCCCGGAACAGTTGCAAATGCAGGGGAGATGTATGGGTCGAACTCAGTAAGCTCGAAAACAAAGTCTGAAACAGTGCCGGGGCATTCGTGGTCTTCCCCTGTTTGGATGTCAGGCAGGAAGCCATGCACGTGGCTTTGCACATAAACTCTCTGGATTATTGTTTCGCTGAACTCATATTCTTCTGGAGGTGAAAGCGAACCATTGTCCACATACTCGCAATGCATAAACCCGTCTTCATTGTCTGTTATGAGATGGGCAATAAGGTCTCCACTCTCGAGCTGGTATACTCCGCAGAGAGTTATCTGCTGCTCAAGCCCTCCCATGCTGACAGTAAGAGAATGTGTGTCTGCAAGGTCGAACACAAAGTAGGAAGAAAGGTCTCCCTCTTCAACTACTTCCCCTTCAAAGTTTACATTCTCCCAGTTTTCATTAAGGAAAACGACTTCTGCGATTTGCTCGCTGAAGCTCATGTTTACGAGTTTCATCCAGTGGCCTACCGGCCCAAGGAGCTCTTTCTCATCAAGGCCAAGGAGTGACTCGTGGTCTTTGCCTTCATAAACTCCGCACTCTGGCCCTTCGCTGGAACCCGTATCTGTGCCTGTATCAGTATCACTATCCGTATCTGTATCAACATCCGCTGATGCATCAGGGCCGGCATCCTGGCCTTTTGAGCCTTCGCATTCAGAGCATGCAACAACAAGCATCCCTACTCCTGCTGCAAGGAACATGGCTGTTGCGCCCCTCCCTGCTTTCTTTGCAAGCCTGCCGACAGCCCTGAGTGACCGCATGGCCCTGCCTTCTTCATGTGGCTCTTCAGAAATATCTGCGCCAAGAGCCCTACCATGCCTCCCTGTGGACGACTTGGGAATTGCACGGCCTGCCTGGTGGCGGCCGTTTGGGGCGGGTTCTTCCATTCTATTGACAATCTCTCTGCCTCTACTCATTGAATCACCATAATTAGTAGTAATTTGTAGCAAGTAAAGTTTATAAATATAAGTTAGTTTTGCAGGAATAAAATGGGCGCAGAAAAACTACAAATACACAAAAAGTTTCAAAGCAATAAATTCTTTTCCATGCACAGTAGTGGCATGGCAAGGAAAAAAGGCCAGGGGGTTGATGTCAGGTTCCCGCAGCTGCTGAAAGGAATGAAAAGGGGGCCCGCGGTGATAATCCCCAAAGACATTGGGATGGTTATTTCTTACACCGGGATAGGAAAAAAAAGCAAAGTTGTTGAAGCTGGTGCGGGTTCGGGCTTTGCAACTATTGTGCTCGGCAACATTGCAAAAAGCGTTGTTTCCTATGAAAGGAATGCAGATTTCTGTGAGCTTGCAAAAAATAATGCTGCAAAGGCAGGGCTGAAGAATGTGAAGATAAAGAAAACAGATGTCCTGGAGAAGGGCATAAAGGAAAAAAACGTGGACCTCGTGCTCCTGGACATGCCTGAATCCCAGAAGGCCGTAGGGGGGGCGCACAAGGCACTTGCAAAGGATGGATATCTGGTGGGGTTCCTCCCGAATATGGAGCAGGCCAAGGAATTCTATTTTGCATCTGAGGCAGAAGGCTTCTCTGATATTTTCATGCTAGAAAGCATTGTGCGCGAATATGATGTGAGGGTTTATGGGGTGCGGCCAAAGCACGTTGGGCTAACGCACACAGCATACCTTGTGTTTGCAAGGAAATAGGGTTGGATTTCTGCACTCGAAAGCTATTTAAACATACTCATACACAAATAATCACCATGGATAAAGACACTCCAGTGGGAACCAGGGAAAGAACTTCGAGCATCCCGCCAAAAACCAATGTAATCCTCCTCCGCCCGGTGCGGAGTGCCCTGGGGGCACAAAGGATACGCCGCCCCCTTCCTATAGAAGGCGCAAAGCACCTGGGCCAAGTTGAACGAATAGAAGAGGGCCCGCTAAAAGAATACAAAAAACTTTCAATTGAACTGGAGAGGGCCCTTGATGAGATTATTTCCGGGAGTGAAAAACCAGTCAGGGCAAAGAAAAGGTCGGGCCCGCGGCCCAGTGCAATAGAGGGCGCAAGCGTGCCCCACACTGGAAAAGTCTCTATAAGAAAGGAGGAGATAATTTCAAAACTAAGGGCAGTGCGGGAGCGCTTCTGCATTGACTTGGAAGAAAGGAGGGCAACTACACTCATCAACAATATGGACAAGGGATGCCCCGCATCAATAAACCCGGGAGACCCGGATTTCTCAAAGCCCTCAGTAATGGAGGCAGTGCTTGTGGTTTTGCGGCAGGCAAGGGATTTTGCAAAGGAAATCTGGGAATCAGAAGAATACACCAGGGTAGATGAGAAGCTTGAACTGTACGATGGGCTCGTTTCCAGGATTATTGCAACTGAAGATGCCCTTTCAGAACAGGAGAGTCTTGCAAGGAAAAAGATTGTGCTCAAAGGAAGGCCTGGGGGGGCAAAAATAGGCAGGAAGGAACTAATGGAATTATTCAGAAGTACAATGCTTGGGGAGATAAAACAGAATGAAGAGGGAGAGGAGATGTACCATACTCCTGAAACTTCAGATTATATGTGGAAGGCGGGGCAGGTGGATGAAGCAATTGAATTTGCAAGAGATGTCCTTGCAACACTGGAAACAGGGGCCAGAATGATTTATGCCAAGAGGAGGGAACCATTCAGTGTGGTTGGGGAAGATGAAAAGAACGGTGCTTAACTTTTAAGTATTTCGGCTCATTATTTTTCAACTTTTCGGGCTTATAGCTCAGTAGTAGAGCGCTCGCCTTGCAACAGGCTGTCCGGCCTACAACGTTGCTTCCCCGCGCACCCCCCCGTGCGCTCCCTCCAGCAACGTTGGCTAAAGGGCTGCCTGCGGGAACGCGAGAGGCCGGGGGTGCGAATCCCCCTAAGTCCATCGATTTTTTCCCTGGTTTTACCCGAAGCAAAAATCGTCAAAAAACACGGTTTTACGTTGCCCCATGAAATTTTTCTCTGCTGTTTTTTGCTACTGTAAAAATTTTATAATCTGTGTAGCCTCCGGTTACATCTCTTGAGCAGAGCTCAAGAAAACATGGCTCCTGTTAACCTGGACTTTTTGTTTTCTGCTGGGATTGGGTATATTTATAAATACAAATGAACGTTAACAATACCAACCCCTTAGAGTAAAACAGCGGGATAGGGGAGTCTGGAGTTCCCGCCGGGCTCATAACCCGGAGGTCGATGGTTCAAATCCATCTCCCGCTAAAATTTTTTTCTGCTGCTTTAACCTGCCGTAAAAATTTTATAATCTAATTGAGCTTCGCTTGCTTCTCACAGTGTGAATCAAAGCGGGCAAAGCCCGGCATAGCACTTGCTTCACAATCTGGCTCTTGAGCAGAGCTCAAAAAACATGGCCCGTTTTAGCCTGGCCTTTTTGTTTTTACTTCGAATCGCACTTGATCAGGGTGTGCTCATCAATCCTTCCATTTAACTCGCCTTTTTTGTTAAAGGCAAAAACAGAAACGTGGCACTTGTAGAGATGGGAGCGCACGTTGTGCTCAGTATATATCTTGATTGGCTTTGAGCAGGACTCCCTGCCCTCACAGATGCCTACCCTGAACCTGCCTGCGCGCACACTCCGGTTTGGCTTGAGGGAGAGCCCTGACTCAAGGGTTATTTCCGCTTCAAGCCAGCTTGGGTTTTCAGTGCTGGAATTCGCATCCACAATAAGGTCTATTGTTTTTCCGGGGTAAGCCGGGATTGATTCAGGATAAGTGCTCAGGCTGATTCTCATGTTCCCACCACTAAAATATGGTGCAACCAAGGAATTTAATTGTTGTGGGTGAATAGGATTTGATGATTCCGGAGGCAGAGCTAATCAAAAGGGAGCTTGTAGTGAGGAACATGGCACTTACAGATGATGTAAGGCTTACCCGCAAATCCCTTGTGCGCTGGATTGCGCTTTCCCTGGGGCTCATTTCCCCAAACGAGAGCCGCACTATTGTTATTGATGTGCTGGATGTGCTGCTCAAGGAGTTTGCACACGGGAAAAGGCCCACTACCAAAGAAATCTACGAAAAAGTAAGCAAGAAAAGGAAGGACTCTGTTTCTGAGAAAACTGTTTACTACCACCTGCAGAGGATTGCAAACATGGGCCTTATCCAGCGGGAAAAAGGCCAGTACTTTATTTCCAAGGATAAAGAAGGGCTGAAGGAAGCGATACGGAAGGTCTATGAAAAAGAGTTTGATGAGGCCTTCGGAAACATAGGCAAGGCCCTGGATTCACTGGAAAAATAGCATAATAAAGGTTTTCGGGCAAATGTTAAACCATGAGCGCATTCTCAGGATTCTACAAGAAGACTATTCAGGAGCGTTTAGAGATACTTAAAACCGAAAGGGGAATTAGTGATGAGGAAGCCAAGGTGCTGCTGGATTCCGGGGCACTTGAATTGGAAACCGCAAACCGCATGATCGAAAATATGGTTGGGGTGAACCACCTTCCTTTGGGGGTTGTTCCTGGTTTTGTAATCAATGGAAAAAAGTATGTTGTGCCCATGTGCATTGAAGAGCCTTCGGTTGTGGCTGGGGCTGCGAAGGCTGCGAAGCTAGCGGCGCAATGCGGCGGATTTGCCGCTGATGCTGATGAGCCTGTAATGACCGGGCAGGTGCAACTTGTGAAGGTTCCTGAAGATGCGATTGAGAAATTTGATTCTAATAAAGGGAAAATTGCAGCTAAAGCCAAGGAGCTTGCTTCCGGCATGGAGAGATATGGCGGAGGTTACAGGGAATGCGAAGCACACCTGATTGAAACTTCCAGGGGAAAAATGCTGGTTGCTGTTTTCTATGTGGATGTGCGGGATGCTATGGGGGCAAATACCCTGAATACGCTCCTGGAGGGGATTGCTCCGATGCTGGAAGAAAAAATTGGGGGGGAGGCAAGGCTGCGCATACTTACAAATCTTGCGGTCAGGAGAAAGGCCCGCGCAAAATGCATCTGGAAAAAGGAATTAATTGGCGGAGACGCGATTGAAAAAATCCTGGACGGCTATGAGCTTGCCGCAAATGACATTTATCGCTGCTGTACCCACAATAAGGGAATAATGAATGGGGTAGACGCGGTTGCAGTTGCAACAGGCAACGACTGGAGAGCAGTGGAGGCATCGGTGCATGCATATGCAGCGATGGATGGCTACAAGCCGTTGAATAAGTTTTACAAAAACGATGAGGGTGACCTGGTTGGGGAAATAGAACTTCCCCTCACCGTGGGCACGATCGGAGGTGCAATCGGCACCAATCCTGTCGCACGCATAGCGCTCAAGGTTCTTGGTGTGAAAAGCGCGCAGGAACTTTCCATGGTAATGGCTGCAGTAGGACTTGCTCAGAATTTTGCAGCACTGCATGCCCTTTCTACTGTAGGCATACAAAAAGGGCATATGAAGCTGCATGCTTCCAACCTTGCGGTAATCGCAGGGGCAAAGGGTGAAGAAGTGGAGAGGGTAGTGGAAAGGATGGCCGAGCAGAAAAAATACTCTGCTGAGGCTGCGAAAGAAATACTAAAAGAAATGAGGGGTGGATAGTTGCTTTCAGTTTTCAATAATGACCTTATTGCGTACTCTGCCATTTTCCTTGTTTCAATATTGAGCAGCTATGCATTCTCCATTGGGCTTGTGCCCAGGCTAAAGAAGTTCGGGTTTGTTGGGAAGGACATGCACAAGGCCCATCACCCCGAAGTTGCAGAGATGGGGGGGATATCCATAGTTGTAGGTTTTTCTGCAGGAATACTGCTTGCTATTATGCTGAGCACGTTCAACGGCCTAACTTTCAATATCGTTTTCGTGCTTGCAGGGCTGCTTACCATACAGACACTTGCATTCATCGGCATACTGGATGATATCCTGGATGTTCCACAATGGGCGAAGGCATTTATTCCGCTGCTTTCTGCGGTTCCGCTTATTGCAGTAAAGGCTGCCGGAAGTACTGCAATGGTTCTTCCATTCATAGGGGCTGTGGATTTCGGGATTTTTTATGTCCTCTTGCTTCTGCCTGTAGGGGTTGCAGTTGCCTCAAACCTTACAAACATGCTTGCAGGGTTCAATGGAATTGAAGCGGGGATGGGCACAGTTATTTTTGGGTGCATGGCAATAATTGCATGGGCCCATGGAAGCCCGGAAATGCTTGTGTTGTTTGTTCCAATGCTGGGTGCATTGCTTGGCTTCCTTCCCAAGAACTGGTGCCCTGCAAGTGTTTTCCCTGGAGATGTGGGGACTCTCACAATCGGGGCAGTGCTCGCAACCGGAGTGATAATTGGGAACCTGGAAAGTGCAGGGGCCCTTATCCTGTCCCTCTACGTTCTTGATTTCCTGATAAAGCTCCCAAACAGATTCCCAAAAACATTCGTGGGCCTGAAATATGGGGAGCTTGTTGCCCCAAAAGGAAGGCCGCGCGGGCTGATAGACTTGATATTGAAGCTTGGAGGCGGGGGAATGAAAGAAACAAAACTAGTACTTGTGATGATGGGGCTCCAGTTGCTTGTGGGTGCAGGTGTAATCCTACTCTTCGTACATGTCTAGCGGAGGCGATAGGTCCCTTGCAAGGTCTATTACGCTGAATAGTTCCCGCATCCTCTCATAGTCTTTTACTCTTCCTATATCTATCCAGTATTCTCTGCTGAATTTGTAGAATCCCAGTTTCTCATTTGCTTTGAGCATCCTTGGGAAAACATTTTTTGCAAAATCCTCTTTTGGCTTTATGTATTCCAGGGCCTTTGGCTCAAGCAGATACATTCCCGTGTTAATCAGGTAGTTGACTACGGGCTTTTCCTCAAATCCATTGATTATTTTGGTTTTTTCGTCACCATCTATTATCCCGTATTCCAGGGACACTTTTTTCTTTTTTGCCGCAATTGTTGCAACTGCTCCTGTCTTCTCATGTGTCTTGATGAATTTTTCTATGTTTATGTTGGTTACATGGTCTCCCATAAAAACCAGGAATCTTTCATCTTTAAGCTTGTCTTTGTGCGGGTAGAGGGCCCCTGCTGTAAATAGAGCTTCATCTTCAACAAAATAATCGATGTTTACCCCAAATTTGCTTCCGTCTTCAAAATGATTCATTATCTGCTCTTTCAGATAACCGACTGAAAGCGTGATGTCTTTTATTCCGCTTTTACGCAGATGCTCAATCGTATACTCAAGTATATGCCTTCCTCCCAGCCAGAGCATGGGCTTAGGCACTATATATGTGTATGGCCTGAGCCTTGTACCTTCTCCTCCGCACAATACTACTGCTTTCATGCTATCACCATTAACCCAATCAATGCGCCAACAATGGAGCATATCATGTTGGTTGTACCTTTCGTACCGAAACCTTTTTCTTCAAACACCCCAAACAGGGTATCCACAAGGCCCCCTGCAAAACCTGCCAGGGCAACAAGCAAAGCGATATTTGGGGTTATCCCAAAAAGAAACATTGCAGCAATCCCCACTGCTGCAGAGCCCGCAAGTGACATTAGCGTTCCTGTGCTGCTTACTGCCCCGCTCGTGCCGGGGGCAACCTCCTTTAATCCATCCAGTGAAACAGGGTCCCCCCCAAGAACCCCAAGCTCTGAAGCAAACTTGTCTGCAGTTACCGCAGCTATCGAGCAGATATAAGGAATAGGCCCCCATCCCAGGAAATAGCCAAGGGCAACTACGATAGTTGGCACCAATCCGTTTGAGAGCACATTTTCCCAGCTGCGGTCATGCTCATATATTCCCATCTCCTTTTTCTCGTAATAGCCATACTTTGTTGCAAGCACGGAAAGCAGCAGGAATATGAATACAAGGACAAGGTAGGAGAAATCTCCCAGAAGAAGAATGGTTAGCCCAAATATAAACGTAAGGGCAAGGCCGGGCTTGTCAAGCATTGCAACCATTATCCCACCTCCACAGCATTGCCTTCAGAAGAGAACTTCTTTCCAAGGAATTTCTCTATTATGTGCATGTTGGTTTCCGTATGTTTTGTAAGGTGTGATGTTTTAAAGCTTGTTTTTCCTGCAAGGGCCGCGTATGCAAGTATCTGGTCGGCAAGGTTGTGGTCGATATCCACATCTCCCTCGCCCTCAATTGAATCAATTGCAGACTGGGCCACCTTTTCTGCGCGAAGCCCTTTTCTGCCCAGCACAGAGCACCCCACAAAGCCTCTGTAAAGCAGGAGTGCGTTTCCAGGGTCCAGGGCATTCCTTTCCCTTATGTGGACATTTTCAATTCCATTGTTGAGCAAGACCTTCTTTTCCCTCATTGCAATTCCCAGTGGGAGACCGGAAATAGAGATTATTGCCTTTGGCACTGATTCCCTTGGCCAGTATGAAACAGGTTTAGGCTTCCCGGGTTCCGCCTCCAGGATAAGCTCCCCTCCTCCCCTGGGGAAATAGCCTGCCTGGGCAAGAGCGCATTTTGCATTCAGCCCGAAAAGGGAAAGCGCTGGCAGGAAAACCTTCTCAAAATAATCGTAACCCGGTGCTTTTGGCACATCCGTGCCGCCAATTATTTTTACCCTGCTTTTTTTGGATGCTGCAAAAAGCAAGGGCAAGACAGTCTGCGCAAGCAGAGTAACCGAACCAGCAGTGCCAATATTGAATTCATATTTGCCCCCGTATATTTTTCCGGGGGCGTAAATTAACTCTCGGCTCCCTTCCTCCGCACCT
Organism: Microcaldota archaeon; assembly: GCA_014727975.1. Taxonomy (GTDB): domain Archaea; phylum Micrarchaeota; class Micrarchaeia; order Anstonellales; family Bilamarchaeaceae; genus CAIKOA01. The sequence goes on from WJMK01000014.1 coordinate 50,068, forward strand.
TCCAGCTTGCCTCTGCAGATAGAGCGCACTGCACGGGCTCCTGCAACGTGTTGGGGCTTAAGCCCTGGTGGGCTCCTGCCTGCCCTTATGTTGAACAGCTTTAACGGGATTCCTGTTAGGGCAGAAAGCGCAAGGGATGTCCTTACAATTTGGCCGCCAGCTTCTCCAAAAGAGCCATCGATTTCAATCGCTTCCTTCATAAAGTTCCACCTGGGCAAGAAGATAAAAAGAATTAGGCCAGCGCAAATATCTGCGCTGGCTGGCAAGGCGACCAGTTCCTCCCCAAAATACGCAACTGTCTATTGAACTGTAACAGGTATTTAAATGTTTCTGCTATAGGGTTGGGCAGTGTGCTTATGTGTATTTTACTTCAGAGAAGGGGCAAAGCGTTTTAAACATAACCTGATAGTTTTCTATTCGTGATATCATGGGCCTATTCGACTGGTTAACCGGCAAGAGAGAAGAGCCTGAAGAGGCTGCAGAAGAGATGCCTGCACGCGGTTCAAAACCCTTCAAGATTTCCCATAAATTCAGCCCCCTGAGGCTAAAAGCGCACAAGGATTCCAAACTTGCAATGAACATAACGGTAAGGAATACTTCCGGTTCAAAGCAGCTGGTTTCAGTAGACGTGGAAGTCCCAAAAGGAAACCGGATTGGATTTGATGTGGCTTCCTCGCAGAAGCACCATGAAGAAAGGATGGGGGAACTCGCCCCTGGCGCAACAAAATGCTTTTCAGTGAATGTGCATGGGGGAAACTTAACCAAGCCAGGTGAAGTCCCTGTGAAAATTACTGCATACGCCCATTACCTGAATTACAATAAAGTGCTTGAGCAGACGGCCAAAATGGTAACCCTGCGGGTCATATGAACTGCCCAAGATTCGGGATAAGTGCCCTTATGTAGCCTTTTGCTTCGAATGGGCCTCCATGGCCTGGATAAATTTTTTCTATTTCATAGTTGGAGAGTTTTTCGTATGAGTCCAGAAGAGCCTTGGGGCTGCTGGTGGGGAGGCTCACAGAAGGGAGCGCACCTCCCCCAAAAACAGTGTCCCCGCTGAACAAGGCTTTGTGCTCAGGGATATAAAAGCACATTGCGCCTTCGCAATGGCCTGGTGTTGCAATTGCCTTTATCGAAAAACCATCTCCCTCCAGGGCCTGGCCATCCTTGAGGATTTGGTGCGGGGGCCTTCTTGGCGGCTGAAAGCCAAGATGGGAACATAGAGTTGCACTTTCCCTAACTTCTGTTATTGCTTTTGCAGTGAACCCAGAGCATGCATAAGGAAGGTTATGCACCGCAATGCCGCAAATATGGTCGCAGTGTGCATGGGTAAGAAGCACCAGGGGGGAGCCCGGGTAAGTCACACCTTCGGGGGCATCTATTGCAAATTCCCCTATTGCATAGCCTGTAGCGACTGTGCCGCTTTCGGCCCTTATTGGGTGGCTCGAGCTGCCCTGGAAAACATGTATCATTCTGATTTCCTCCGTATTTCCTCTATATGCGCTGCAACCTCCCTTCCTTTTTCAGTGAGTGAAACCATTTTCTTCTTTCCCTTGGGCTCAACCGAAACAAATCCTTTTTCCATGAGCTTAGAGACAAAATGTGTTATGTAGACATATGTTGTGCCTGTCTCCTTTGCAATTTCAGAAAGGTAGGCCGGGTTACTGCCCTTTAGGAAAAGAAAGACATTTGCCGGCTTGGTCTTCAATACAGCGTCCATAATTTCACCTCGCGATTTCTACTGAAATTTTTTCTTCTGATTCTTTTGTAAGCTTCAGTATCCCGGGCACATGCGCTGCCCCTACTACAAGCACTGCAGTTTCAGGCTTGTGGAAGAGGAGTTTCCTGAACATATATCTATTGCGGGAATCAACAAACACCTCGTAGGAAACAGGGAAATCTTTTTCAAGCTTTGAGAGCAGGACCTCAAGGTTTTCAGGCTCCATTAAATCGCTGAGCTTCATTTTTTTCCCAAAAGGGCTTGCTCCCCCCGAAAACAGCATCCCAAATTTTTCCTTCAGTGGTATCCTTTCTATCTGCCTTGCTGTTGCCCTTATGGGCCTGTCCAGGAGCGCCACAGGTCTTTCAATCTCGCTTGCAGCCCTCAGCGCCTCAAGCATTTCTGAGCCAGGATTTACATGCCACCACTTCCCCAGGGCCTGCTGTGCAACAAACATTAATGCGGATGTGGGATGGCGCAATGCTGTTACGATGTCCATGGACCTGGCCCTTCCCCTCACAAGCCCTTCCAGTCTCTCCCTGCAAAGCTCCAGGCCAATAAGCTGGGGTTTTTCCCGCAGTATTGTCTCCTTTGCAAGTTCTGCACTTTTCTTTGAGATATGTGCTACAGGAACAAGCATAAGCTGCATTTCGTCTCCCACCATTCTGATAGATTATATGTATATTGTTGTTTATAAATATGCTAGAGAGACCATCTGGGGGCAACCGCTCCAAAACCCGAAACAGAAAACCCTTCGCTTTCAGACGTACCATTACAAAACCCAAAACTCGAAACCCAAAACTGGAAACATAGAAAAGGAAACGCTCTGATTCACGTTCCGTGAATTCGCCCCGTTTTTTCCTACCGCAAAACTGGGAAGTCCAAACACTGAACTTGTGGAAAAAACGGGCCTGAAGGGATTCGAACCCTCGACACCCGGATTAAGAGTCCGGTGCTCTAACCAAGCTGAGCTACAGGCCCAGACAATTTGAAGTGCACGCACTGTGTGCGGCCCAAGCGCTTCGAACTGGCTGAAAATGTGAGACCATTAATGGAGAAAAAAGAATAAAAAGGGTGGCATTATTGAGAGACAGGGCTTCGGTTCTCAACTTTCACCATCCTGAAAGAGGCAACCCTGTCCCCGTTCTCAAAGGTAAGGGTTGCTCCCATGCCTGCCCACTGCTCCAGGTTCATCCAGTATTGCTGGAGATCCTGGGCTGTTGCCTGATAGTAGTAGAATTCTTCGGCCTGGGCAAGCAGGTACATTGCATTCCTTGCATCTGCAACCAACACTTCATTTGAAGGTGCCCCATACCTGGAGATGTAGCTGTTCATAAAGTAGGATGCTGCAGGGTCATCTGCATTGAATTCAGGCAGGATTGCATGCACGCCTTCGGAGTTCTCGCCCATCGCAGATATTGCAGTTGGGGAAACAAGGTCCTCGTCCCCGATTACTTCTGATTCTACTCCACCTGCCCTCAACTGGTTAACTATGTCTGCTCCGGTTGCCCCATCTGATGCAAACACCAGCACAACCTGGGGCTGGTAGCCCTTAATCACCGAAACCGTGGATGCAAAGTTGGGCCCATATTTCTGTGCAGGCTGTGTGGAGAGCTTAAGTTCCTTGGCAGCCGCATCAAACAGCGCGACTTTTTCATTGGCTGCAGATGTGTCGTCCGTAATCGTCATTGTGCGGAGCCAGCCATTTTCCTTGCAGAATTCTGCTAGCTCCATCCCAACCATCTCAGGGGAGCCTGCAAAATTCATTGCATAATCATTGTCTGCATTCCCTGTTGCAAGTGAAATAAGGACGACCCCGTTTTGCTCAAGAAGGGGGGCCATCCCTTCTACTTCCTCCGGGCATACGCCCCCGATTACTGCATTTACCCCGCGGAAATCCACAATGGACTGGAGCGCTGATGCAGCGCCTTCCTCTGTGCACTGTCCGTCCTGCTCCGCAATTTCATAGAGATACTCATCTGTTGAGAGCTCAGAAGCCGCAAGTTTTATTGCATTAAGGGCTTCAGTTCCCTCAATTGCATGCTCTCCTGAAAGCGGGCCTATGTACCCAATAGTTATTACTTCGGGTTCAGGTTCCGGCTCCGGCTCAGGTTCGGGTTCAGGTTCCGGCTCCGGCTCGGGTTCAACTTCAACTACTTCTTCCTGGGGGCAGCCCGCAACAAGGAGCAGCCCAACCATAAACAAAGCAAGTATCCAGCGCATGTTCATACCTCATTTTATTTTCCATCTTGGTCCTTTATCAGTATCTTCAAGCAATATGCCCATCTGGGCAAGCTTGTCCCTTATTTCATCCGCCAGCTTGAAATTCTTTTCCTTCCTGGCATTTTCCCTTTCCTGGACAAGGGATTCGATTTCTTTTTCTTTTTCCGGGCTGATTTTCTTTTCCTCTTTTTCAAGCCCGAGCACCCACATCATCTTCCTGAAATCCTCTTTTGCTTCTGCAATTGCGGGGTAATCTGGATGTTCCTTCCTCATTTCTGAGAAACACTCGGTCATTATCCCGAACATGTAGGAGAGTGCGGCAGGGGTGTCAAAATCATCATCCATTGCCTTGTAGAAGCCGTCCACTTCATCCTGGAGCTTCTTCCTGAGTTCCTGGTTTTCGGCGCCTCCTGTAGCGGGAAGCTCATCCGCATGCTCCAGGAAATTGAACATCCTTTCCGCGGTTGTTTGTGCGGAGGAGATGTTTTCTTCGCTGTAGTTTACCGGGCTCCTGTAGTGGCTGTGCAGGAAAAACAGCCTCAGTGCGTAAGGGGGGTATTTTTCCAGCAGGTCCTTCAGGACTATGAAGTTGCCTAAGGATTTGCTCATCTTTTCCCCATTTACCGTGAGGAAACCGGTGTGCATCCAGTATTTTACGAATTGTGTGTTGAGGGCGCCCTCTGCCTGCGCAATCTCGTTTTCATGGTGCGGGAATGCAAGGTCCCTTCCTCCTCCATGGATGTCCAGTGTCCTTCCGTTTGTGTATTTCATTCCCATTGCAGAGCACTCAATGTGCCAGCCAGGCCTCCCCTCTCCCCAGGGGCTATCATACGTAAGCACGTCCGGGCCCTTTTTCCAAAGCGCGAAATCCGCGGGGTCCTTCTTGGTTTCTTCTATGCTGCACCTTGCCCCGCTCCTGTGGCCCTCGGGTTTCTGCCCTGAAAGCTTTCCATACTCCTGGAAAGAGGAAACCGAGTAATAGACTCCGGTTTCGGTTTCATATGCATGCCCATTCTCAATAAGCTTCTCTATCATTTCAATTATTTCTTGTATATGCTCGCTTACCTTCGGGTAATAGTCTGCGGGCAGTATGTTGAGGCGCTTGAACTCCTCCAGGGCTTCAGTATGGAATTTTTCAGAGAGCTCAAGCGGGCTTTTTCCGCTTTCCCTTGAGCGGTTGAAAATCTTGTCTTCTATATCCGTGATGTTCTGGATGTGGAGGACCTTGAATCCTTTGTGGATTAGGTAGCGCTTTATCGTGTCCATGGAGATGTAGGTTCTTGCATGGCCAAGGTGCGCATGGTCGTATGGGGTGAGCCCGCACACGTACATGTAGACCTTTCCCTCTTCTATGGGCTCGAATTCTTCTAGTTTCCTGGAAAGAGAATTGTATACCTTCACGTTGGAAAATTAGAAAAGAGAATATAAAAAAGGTAGGGTGGGATTCTCAGAGCGCGAATCCTGGGTTTTCTTCAAGAAACGCATCCAAGGAATCCATTACCTGCGCTTCGGTTGGTGCCTTGCCCTTGAATGTATTGCTTATGTGCTTCAGGGCAAGGTCCCTTGGCTTCACCCTCTCCCCCTCAATAGTTGCCGCCTCCTTTAGTGAAGTTGCAAGCTTGTAAAGTATTCTGCCGCGCTCATCAGGGGTAAGCCGGGAAAGCACTTTGGACCTTGTAATATATTCGATTGTATCTATAAGCGGAGTTATATCCTTGTTGGTAAGGACCCTTCTTTCGCTCTGCCAGGTATCTGTAAAGCTTACCAGGGTTTCAAGCGCTTCTTCATACAAGTTTTGCGGAAGCTCCCTTAGGTCCTTGCTGAATTCCTTTGAGCTCTCGTCCTCAGTGAGCACCCTGCGCAGGCGTTCATCAGTGGAATCTTCCCAAACATCATTTGCATAGCCCCTGTTCTTGAATGCAGGCGCTTCGATTACAAGGCGCATCTCCTCTTCGCTCATTGAAGGTTTGAGGTTCTTCACAATGCTGTCTGCTACCTTGTCAAGGTCTCCAGGCTTGTAAACGAACTTGAGGGTTGCGAGAATTTCAGCTGAGTCCTCTACACTAAATCCTTTTCCGGAGAGGTGGACAAGGAAACCAAGGTCTGCCTGGTATGTGTTAGGCACTCTTGGACGGCCCCCTGAAGGAGCATACATAGCCGCAAGAACTTCTGCATATTGGCCCTGCTGCTCCGCGGGTATCGGGACTCTTTCCCTGCCTTTTTTCACCGTGGTTGTGCGTATTGCCTTGCAGAGGAGCCTGACTTTCTCATCCCTCTCCGTATTAAAACCGGCTTCCTTGAATGCCGCAAAAGGCCTCCTCATCCATGCTTCGGTCATCTTAAATCTTGCAGGCGGGCTATTGAAAACTGCAGCGATGTCCTTTGGGGATTTTGCATTCTTTGCAAGCGCTTTTGCAAATACCTCAACCTGGGCGGGGTCAACATACTCAAGAATATCCTGTGCAGTAGAAGCAATCCTGTCCCTTGAAAATTTTTTTGAGGAAAGCGGAAGAAGTGCGTGGATAACAGCAACAGTTTTTCTGAGTTGGGAGTTATCCGAAGTTCTAATGAACTGCCTTGGGAACTTTGCAAGTATTGAAGCAACTTTTCCCTGCTCTTCTGTAGGAATCCCTGATGTTGAGATTAAAGTAGAAAGCTCCCCGTATGCAAATTTTGTGGAACCGCTTGCAAAAAGCTCCGCCTCCACTGCAGTTTTCTTTCTCCTGGATTTCACAGCAGGGCGTTCCCCTTCCTTTGAGCCGCCTGCAAACTTATCTACCATGCAACTTCCGCACTTGCTGAAAAGGAATCCGACTCCGAAAAGGAGCCCTCCCCCAATCAAAACCTTTCCTGCATTAATCGGGCTGATCCTGGTTGTGATTTTTGCATGTTTTTTCGTATATTCACTTGCGATTTCCTCCCCAAGCTTTGCAGAAGGGTCAAAACCAGTAAATCTCTTGACTGCCCATTTTGAACCTCCAAGAACATCCGCAAGGTTGGCTTTGGCAACGGTCTTGGCTTTTTCCCAGACCCATCCTCTTATGCCCAGCCTGCCGGGATATTTGCCCCCCCTCAGCGCATTGAAGCCCCTTCCCGCTTCAAGCAATGCGAGGTTGTCCCCTTTGTTCAGCATGCCTTCTATTGCTGTCCTTTCAGCCTCTGTGAGGGGCAAGTCCTTAAGCAGGAGTTTCAGGTTCTTTTCCCCTGCAAAATATTTCTCAAGAAAATCAGCATATTGTGCATCACTAACATTCTTTGCGCGGTTTAGCATGCCCACAAGCTCTTCGGAAAGCTTAACCGTGCCTCTTGCTTTGAGCGATTTTGTGATTGAAAGCAGCTCTGCACGCTCTGCAAGAGTCTGCATAAGCTCCGCCCTGGTAAATGACTTCAATTCGGACTTTGGGTATTTCTCAGGGGGATATACCTCTGCCATGTGCTCCAGGACTTTTTGTGCCCTGTCCGTTGTTTTTTCCAGCAGTTCCAGGTATTTCCCAGTAGTAAGGTCCCCTGACCTTTCAAGCTTGTTCTGGAATGCACTGGCAATCTTTCCTAGGACCTGCTCCTGGGAAGGGACTTTAAGTTTGACTTTCTTTGGTGTTTTTCCACTTAACTTGCTATCGCTAACTGTATCAAAATCCATCTGTTTTTGTCCGCCTTTTCCGCCCATTTTTTCACCATCTTAATATTATTTTAGATTTAATCTTATTTATAAATCATTACTCAGCAGGGAAACCTCCTGTAGCTATCTCTATCCTTGCCCGGGTCGCAATATCAATTATCTGCTCTGGGGAGTAATCGGTCCCATCGAGCTTCTGGAAAGCTCTTGCAAGGGTCCACCCAGAGATGTTTCCTTCCATATCTTTTTCAATAAATGCGCTGAACGCTGCATAAGAAATGTCTGAAGCCCAGTCTGTGCTTCGCCCAAAATTCAATGCGCAATAGTATGATGATGCGATATAATCAAGGTAAGCATAGCGCTCATCAGCAGAAACGTTGCGTGACATTGACGCATACGCTTTTGCAAAGCGGTCTGGGCCTTCCCTCAGCAGTATTGATCCCATAAAGGAAAATGTACTTACAGGGCTGTGCACCCTGAGCCTGATTCCTGTTTCAGCAAGCAGGGAATCCATGTCTGAAGCAAGCGATGAAAGCGATTTATCTGTTACTTCCCTCCCCTCCATCATCAGGGCAAGCGAACATGAAAACAGGAAGCGCTTCCTTTTCTCAATGTCCCCTCCGAGCCCAAGCTGGACTGCAAGCGGGTGCACCCCATCATCCACTTCATCCGAAATCTGGTCTATAAGGGACATTGCGCTGGCTATTTCTCGGCTTTCAAGCTGGGGAACTCCAAAATCCTCCTGCGGGAATGAAAGCAGAGATGTCACGAATTGCTGCTCTTTTTTTGTAAGCAGCTGGGCAATTTCCTCCGAAAGCTTTTCGTCTTCAATGCGCTGGAGCTCAGAATAGGCAATAACCCCTACAACTGCAGCGCCTTTTGTGCCATGCGCAGCAACCCGCGCTGCACGGGTCCGGGAAGCGCGCTCAATAAGCCTTGCTGATTTATCCCAGGCGCCCCTGCCTGCTGCGGCGCCCTTGGAGATGAGCCTCCTTACGCGGGTCCAGCTGCTGTTTATTTCCTTGGAAATTGAAACTGCGGCTGCACGGCTTTCCAGCCCAAGGGTTACCTGCACATACTCTGCGCCCACTTTGCCCCTGCTTGCATACACAAGCTCAAGAAGCTGGGCGTTGGTTTCAGCCTGGAAGGTTTTTGCGCCGGCTTTGCTCGCCATGTCAGCAACCCTCTCATAAAGCCCCTCTGCACTAAGAAGGCTTGCTGCCTTGGCCTGGGCTGCAGGGACCATTACCCTAAAGTAGCGCGCTGCAGGCGCTGCGCCTGCTTTCAGCACAGAGCCTGCAACCCCAAAAAGTGCAAAATCAAAACCAACCATTCCCCGTGTAACTTCTGCAAAGCCCTTATTCAGACTTGATAGCGCAATGGAATAATTCCCGTTTTCTATTGCAGTGGATATTTCATTCCATTGGGAAAGTCCCCCGAATGCAGCATTCATTCCTATCCAGCCGGGAGAATACCCTACTTTCATTGCGCGCGTAGTAATCTGAACTGCCCTGGCCTTTGCAACATCCTTGGCCTTGAGCGCAATACGCGCAATCCCTGAGGAGTTTGCAATCACCATCGAGGACTTGAGGGGCTTTGAAAGGCGTATTGCCCTGAATGCACCGATTCCTGTGCGGAGGAATGCAACGCCCCCTATTGCTATATATGCAACATCTGCAGGCACCTCCCAGTAATTTCCCTTTTTTATGTCTTCATACATGAGAATGCTGCTTGCAAGGGCTGCTCCCCCTCCTGCAATCATTTTTACTGGTGTGCTTATTGCGGCAACCGGACCGCCCCCAAGCCCAAAAAGCATGTATGTTGCGCCAAGGCGCATGTCCTCAACCGCCTGCTCCAGGTTTCCTGTGCCCGAAAGGTAGCGGTGCATTGCATCCCCTGTAATGAATGCTCCGGCCGATGCAACAATGAAACTTCCTACTGATGCGCCTGTTTTTGCCCCTGCCCATGCGCCTGCAGGATTCCGGGTTGAAAGAGCGCCCGCAACCCCTCCGACCGCGGTTCCCGCACCGATTATCTCCAGGCTGTGCTGGAGCACATAAAGCTTAAGGTAAGAGCTCGTCCTCACGTTCCATGGATTGGTGGAATCTGATGCCTCTTCTTCAAGATGCCTTTCACTCAGCACCTGCTCCACTCCTGTGAGCATGGTTTCAAGCTCCCTGGAAAGGGTTTCCAGTTCTGAAGGCAGGAGCACCTTCTCAGCCTTCACTCCCATCCTGTCAAGCTTGGCAGAGTACTTTTTCTTTTCAGATTTGGTCAGGTCATCCGCATGATTAATGAAACCCTTGAGATAAGAGATGTGCTCCATTGCACGCTTGCCCAGGAGGCCCATCTCTTCCCGGGATTCTGCGGTGAGCTGGTGCATTGGAATGTGCTTGTGGGTAAGCAGCCTGCCCATCCCGACCGGCTGGGAAGCGCCGCGTACCTTGGCCTTTAGCGCCTTTTCCCTTCCTTTGAGGTCCACCTTCCATGCAATGCACTCAAGGTGGGCAACAAGCGAAATTGCTTCCTGTACTGCAGCTTTCTGCCAGCCGCTCAGGCCATCAAAGCCCTCCCGGCTTACCCGCTCGATTCCCCTTTTTGAAAAGCCTTTTATCCTACCAAGCGTGGCATTGAGCTGGCCGGAGACCTGCTTGTACATGGCAATCTCTATGTTTGAGTAAAGGCCGCGCTCTATCCCGCGCTCAATCTTTTCTATTGCTTCCACTCCTGTGAGGGCCCGGGTGGCCGTTTTCATCTGCATCTCTGCTGCCATTTTCTGGAGCTTTTTGAGCTTCTCCTGTGCAGGGGTTATTGTCCTGGATGCCATCTCAGAGATTCCTTTTCCTTCTCCAAGCCACCTTATGCGGCTGGACATCTCTTTTGCAATTATGCCATAAGTGTCCGAAATTTCCTGCATCAGGCCTGCAAACTTAACCTTGCCTTTTGAGAATGCCTCATCAGCAAGCTCTGAATATGCCATCTGCTTGTGCAGTGAAAACTTCAGCTCTTCGAAGCATCCGCTGGCAGTGAGCGTCTTGCTTTCATCTCCCAGGGATATTATTTTTTTCAGGCTTGATGCAAGCTCCCCTGCTTCTTCCTTAATGCTCTGGGGGAGGAAGAAAGTATTGGTGATTACTGCAATATTCCTATCCTCAAAAATGTGTATATGCATATACGAGGGCTCTTTTTCTGTCTCTTCCCCTGCTGCTTTCCTGTCAATAAGCTCCTGGTTCTCTTTTGCGTAGTACTCCAGCTCTTCCCTGAAATCATTCCCCTTAGGCGGAAGTGGAATTGCTTCCGATGGCTTTTCGAACTGAAGGAACTCATCGGTTATAAGGGGCTTCCTGCCCCAGAGGGTAAGGTAAGTATCATCAGTGGGGTCCGGCTCAACTCTTCCCTGCAGGAGTGCAATACCGGTTTCAAGCATCCTCATTGATTCAGAAACAGCTTCATCCTCTATAGGAGGGAGTTCTTCCCTGCGTGAGGGGACCTGGTCCAGTGGGCTCTCTGCCTTTGTTTTTTTGCCTTTCTTCACCAGGGCGGACTTGACCATGAATAAATAGCGTTGTTTAAACGATATAAATGTTTCCTTCTACGCCCCGGGAATATGAATTGCGCAGGACTGTAAAGCTTTAAAAACATCCTGCTCCAAGTAGGTCCAACTAATGGTGATTTAATGGCTGAAAAGAAACCGGAAAAGAAAGCCGAAGCACCTGCAGCAGGGAAGCCAGTGGAAAAGAAGCCGGCTGCCCCTCCAACAGGAGGAGGAAATGAAAGCAACCTTCTCGCAGCTGCAGGCTATATTGTAGGGCTGATTGCAATTATCATGTACCTTGTAAAGAAAGAGGACAAGTTCCTTAGGTTCCACGCAATGCAATCTATCCTGCTCTGGGTGGGTGCATTTGTTGTTGCATTTGTTCTCTGGATTTTAAGCGCAGTTATCGGAATGGTCCCTGTAATAGGAGTACTCGGGTGTGTATTCGGGTTCCTTGGCCTTGCAATCTGGCTTGTTGCCGTGGTTGCAGCACTTTACTGCGCATACAAGGCATTTGAGGGGGAAAAATACGAGCTTCCGTACATCGGCCCGATGGCAAGGAAGTACGAGTAAACTCCTTAATTTTTTCTTCTTTTTCCTTTTTCTTATTCTTCAGGTAAAACACAGAGACCAGCGTAGCACCGTGTTTTTTGGTTCTGTCTTGAGCGCTAGCTCAAGAGAAGAAATCGTTAGATTTCTCAGACTTTTTGCTTAGCGTAAACCTCCTGTAAAAAGCGATTACATGAAATCCGAGAGCCCTGTCTGCTTTACCTGCTCATCCTCAAATATGCTGCCGATTTCCCTCTCCAGAAGCTCAAGCCTCTGGCTCAGGTAAAGCGGAAGTGAATACTCCTCAACCATGCGCTTGGAGATTTCCAGGTATTTCATTATGCCTCCCTTGTGGATGGTGAGGGTAAGCTTGCCCCCGCAACGGGCGCATTTGCCGGAAAGGGGGGTGCGCCGGTAAATCGTATTGCAGTCCACGCAGCGGAAGGTCTGCCTGGAGTAGGAGCGGAGGTTGCCATAGAGGTCCGGGATAAAGTGGCTTAGGATAAGCCTTTCTGCAGCATTGCTTACATTCACAGGGCGTAGCTTTTCATGGAGCCCAAACTCTGCTTCAATTTTTTCAGGGATGGAGCCCAGGGTTACATACGTTGTGCGCATCGGGCCATCGTTTATTGTTTCCGTGTCGTGGGTAAAGAGGAGGTCTGCATACTGCTCTTCTTTTCCAAGGAGGTCCTGTATAGTCTTGAGCTTCACTTCCCCGGGGAATGCGTTGCGCGCGCATGCGCGGTAGAACTCCAGGGGGTAATGGTCTACCACCTCCATGCAATGGACCTCATCATCTACCTCACTTGGGTTGATTTGGGGGGTAATTGTAAGGGGGGCGTCCATTGTTCCGCCCCTCCTATCGGATAGGTAGGAGCGGGAAAAATTAACCAGGCAGTCTAAAAGCAAGATTATTGCATCTTCATCTCCATCGCAGTTGCGGCGCTTTGCAGTATGGAAATAGGGGTGTGCATACCCCACATTCGCATCAGTATAGCCTATTATTCTGCCAAGCACGCTCCCGGAAGTGTGGGGAGAAAGCCCTACCACGAGGTTCCCAAAAAGGTCCTCTTTTTCCTTAATATTATAGAACGGCTTCATTCCATAAAGGTGCACAAGCAGGTCATCCACAAAATCTGCAATCCTTGCAAGGTAATCCATTCCATGGGAGGAGACTAGTATGTCCTGGCAGTTTAATGCGACTACCTGGTCTGCGCTGGTTATGGGCTTTCCCTTATGGTCCTTGGTGTAGCCAAGCCTGCGTATCCCTTCCGGGGTCTGCCCTATTTCAGAAATCCTGAAATGGGTTATGGGCGCATCAGTTGCATCGAACCTGCAGGTTCCGTCCCTGAATACATAAACTTCATGCTTTGCGCGTAGGAAGCCCTTCTCCAGATGCTCAGGGATCTTGTCCATGCTTATCATTCCCTTCACGCCGCGCACTTCAGCAGGGGCAAAACCAAGCTCTGCCTTTACCTTTTCATACATCTCAACCAGGGGAACCGGGCGTCGGTCGTAGCAGAGCGTGGGGAGCTCACAATGCTCTTTTTCAGTAGTTACTGCTCCGCACTTTTGGCACACTCTCTCTTTCTTTGCAAGCTCCCCGCAGGAATGGCAGCGGGCGTAGAAAGTGGTGGCTCCGCATCCTGTGCATTTATAGCGTGCGACTTCCGCATTTATTGAGCGCTCCTTTTGCCTTGCCTTGAGGCTCTTGTATCGCTTGGTTATGCTGCGGTCCCTCATGGTGGCAGTGGGAAAAAGCACGTGTGGGCGCCCTTCCATCATCCTTTCTTTTGCCTTTTCCGGGCGGCCCATTCTTCCGCCTATGTATGTAGGGCTCTTGTCCCGCACCTTGACTTCCGAGAGGCTATTGATATTGTCAAGAGGGGTAAGCTCTTCATTTAATCTTGGGGGCGCGGAGATCTCTTTGCCTGAAAGCATTCCAAATGAAGAGAGCAGTGCAAAGGCTTCGTCTCCTGCCAGAACTATTTTTCCTTCAGAGACCCTGTGCTCAACAAGGAGGTCCTCCAGGGCCTCCTTCCCTCCCGGGCCAGGGAGCTCGAGTCCCACTATCTCACCTGCGTCAAGTTTAAGAATTCCTCCTGAAAGCGAAGCGGAAAGCTCCCGGAGCCGTTCATTTGTAGAATCGTTCCAGTTGTATGTGTAATCCGGATGAAGGGGGACCTTGTGCTCCCTTGAAAGCTCAAATGCCTCTTTTGCAGTAGGGGTGCCCGGAGGATTTTCAACACCTGACTCCTGTGCTTCCTGGAGCCACCACTCAGGGCAGTATCCTGCAGGCATAAGAGGGTGGTTCGATTTTGAGAAATCCCCGTATGTAACAAGCATGTCCCCAAGAAAAAGGACTTCTTCAACATCATCATGGAGCTCTTCTGCCTGTGCACTTGTTTTTATACGGACAACAGAGCCGTTTTTCAGGCGCACAACCGGACCTTCTATAGAATCGCAGGAAGTAAGGATTGCGCCTTTTCCAGGGCGCTCAACCTTAACATGCGTCCCGTTTGCTGTAAAGGAATCAAGAAGGTGCATAGTTGCAGGGTGTATATTCCTGCCCATTATCCCATTGGTGCGGCTGTGCCCATACCTTAGCCGGAACCCTCCCTTTGCCATTGGGTAGGCAAACACCGGCCGGCCTGCAACGAGACCGTCCAGGTAGCTTGGGTCAGGCTTTATCTCCACCTTGTCCTCCTTCTTCTTTACTTTGATTACCTCCTGGAGCCAGTCCCAGTCCAGCCCGAATTTCCTTGTGAATTTGAGCACTTTGGGTGCCTTTGCAGCAATTCCCTCGCATACAACCAGGGGGACTCCCCCTCTCACACGGTTGCTCTTTATGCGCTCCAGGTTTCTGTGCACAGAAACTTCCACTTCTTCTGTGGGGTCCCCATCTATGCAAACCGGGCAATTGCGCACTATATGCGCAACGTGGCCATCAGGAGGCTTGTACTGGAGGTGTGTGCACCTGTGCTCATACACATTTACCTCCTCAACATATCTGGCAATCTCGGTCTCGGTAGGGCGGAAATCCCCTATGCCCGCCTTCCTGCGGGCATGGTCTGCAAGGGCTACGCTCAGGGCAGCAACAGTCCCCCCCGCACTGCGGATGGGGCCTGCAAAAAGGACAGATACATACTCGCTCCCGTCCGGGTTCTGGCTTAACCTTACATCCGCAATCCCTTCAGTGGGGGCTACAAGCACGCCCTCTGTAAGAATGCCCACGCTGGTGCGGATTGCCTGCTCAATTAGGGTGCGCTTGTCACCCTGGATTATCTCCCCTGAAGCAATCTTCTCTGCAATATTGAACGCAATTTCCGGTCGTGACATTCCGCCCTGCTCCATCTCCCGTATTATCGATGCGATGCCCCGTGGCCCCACAAGCCCTTCAACACGTGCTGCAACATCCTTTGCAATCGGAATCTCTACCTCTGGCTCAGGGTCAAAGCCCTGCCTGCGGGCCTCCTGGGCAAGGGAGTAAACCCGATCCAGCTCTTTCCTGAGGGATTCAAAATATTCCATTGCACTTCACCTAGTAAAATCCAGGGTGCGCAGCCTTTCCTGCATAAATTCATAAATCGGGACTTTTGCAGGGGTAGGGATGTGCCCCTGCTTCTGCTGGAAATCCGTGGTGTCCTGGAATGTCCCGGAATTAATTATCAGGGAGTCCCTGTATCGCATATATCCATTCTTGTGGACGTGGCCAAAATGCACCACATCTGGCTCGTTTTCAATTACCATATAGTCAAGCTTTTCCGGAACGACTGCGTTCCCCCCAAACATGGGGGAAAGGTGGCGCCTCTTCAGGCATTCTGCCATCACCTTTTCAGGGTGGTCATAGCTTAAGTGGGAAAGGCTCGCAATCCAGCTGTCTGAGGATGTGCCATGATAGAGTAAATGTTCGGTGTTTTCCACACATAGGG
Source organism: Microcaldota archaeon (assembly GCA_014727975.1). GTDB lineage: Archaea > Micrarchaeota > Micrarchaeia > Anstonellales > Bilamarchaeaceae > CAIKOA01. Next base: position 65,640 of record WJMK01000014.1, read on the forward strand.
TTGATGGGCTGCCAAGGCTGAGCACATCACACCCCAGGATATCCTTCGGAAGTGCCGGCATTGGCTCTGCGCGCCTCACTGCATCGTGGTTCCCCGGGCATACGATCACCTCCAGGTAATCCGGAAGCTCCTGCACAAAACCTGAAAAAAGCTCATACTGCTTGAATATGTCAAGGACGTCCAGGTCTTTCTCCTGGTTGGGGTAAATGCCTATCCCATCCACTATGTCCCCTGCAACAAAAACATACTTCACTTTTCCTGCGAGTTCAGTGTTTTCGCCTTTTCCTGCAATCCAGTCTGTAAAGCGGTTAAAATAATCCCCAAGGAATTGCTTGCTGCCAAAATGCAGGTCAGACAGATATACTGCCGCAAGGTCGCGCTCAGGCTTTTTCTTTTCCCTGGTAACTCTGAGGTCCGGCCATTCAAAATCCTCTGCAATTATAAACGCCTGGGCAACCTTCCCATAGATAAGGATTACATCATCGTTCACTATGTTCCTTGCCTTTTCAAATGCCTGCTCGTCACGTTGCGATATCACAACCTTGAACTGGCCGGTGAGGTCCTCTACCTGGAGCAGGATGTTCCCTTTCTTGGTTTCCCGGATTTCGGAAACCATTACTATTGCCCGTATCTTCTGCCCTGCAAGCCTGGAAATCCCCTCCAGGTCTGCTTCAGGATATTTCCCGCTGTAGGTACGAAGGAGTGCGGAAAGCCGCTCATAGCGGTTGCGGAAATAGTCCACAAAATCATTTACTCCTCCTTCTGTGCGGGATTTTCCTGTAACATCAAGGGATTCCCGCACTTTTATTTCAGGGGAATATTCCTTTGCAGCGGGAGAGAAATCAGGGGAGAGGGAAACTTCAGCCTTAGTTGCCTCCGGCTTTATTTCTTTTTCTTCCTCCCTTTTTTTCAGAATGGGCTGGAGGTCTTCAGCAGAAATAAATTTTTTTTCAAGGGAAAGGAGTTCTTCTTCAGTTATTGAATGCTTCCCTATGAACTCCTCTGCGTCAAGCGCGATTCTCACTCCATGTTTTTTCAGGCCCTCCATAGACATAGCTATTCCTTGAGGGATTCAAGCTCGCTCATGATGCTCCAGATCTGCATGCGTGCATGCGGCGGCATGTTTACATCTTCAGCAACAGACTCCAGGGAATAGATTGCTGCACTTACCTTAACTACCTGCTCATCATCCGTCTGCAGCCTTTGCTTTGCATCGCTGAGCGCTTTCCTTATGTTCTTGGGGACAGAAGTGTCCTCCACTACCTCATCTATAAGCGAAACTATCTCTTCAACCGAAGCCATCAACACACCTCCCAGTTATCATCAGGCTTTGAAGCCTGAACGGGCCCGGTGGGAATTCCACATTTTTTGGATTAATCCAAAATAACGTTTTGAACCCACGACCTACTGCTTAGAAGGCAGCCGCGCTATCCAGACTGCGCTACGGGCCCGTGTCCAACTATTAGCAAATAAGAGAATTAAAACCTTTCTGGTGGGCAATAGAGAAAAAGTGGATGGCGGATTACCGCCATTTCTATTGATAGCTGGAAAGTTCAGAAGTCTTCATCGAAGTCGTCGTCTCCTTCTTCTTCATCGAAGTCTTCATCTTCCCAGTCGTCGTCTTCATCGAATGTCATCATATCTATCGACCCAGACGATTATGGGAAGCTGGGAAAGGAATAAAAAGCTATCTGATTTCACTCGGCAGGATGTAAGGATTAAAAATAAAGCATGAGTAGGGGCTTTGATGGAAAATACCAAGGCCAAAAAGGCAAAGGAGGAGCTTGCTTGGGAGGATGCCCGCGTTTTTGTCCATTCATTCGAATCCTGGATTAAGGGAAAAAAATCAAAAATAACATATAAGGAAAAGGGGAAGAAAGTTGATTTCTTTTCCAGGCTCAGCAAAAAGGAGAAAACATGGCTTAAGGCATCTTACAAAAAAGCAAAAAAGGAAGAAAAAACGCTGTTCCTGAAAACACTTATTTATTTCGCTTATGGGCTTGGGGCCAGGAGGATTGGGTGCGAGAGCCTCATCCTGATGCTCAGGAAAATGGCTGAAGACTCTGCAAGGCTCGGGGAGTTTTATGATTACCTTGTGCAATACGGGGACGAGAGGGTGGTGCAGAGGGGGTTCAGGTTTGATGATGTTGTTTCAATTATGCGGGCGGAGAGCAGCATAGAAAAAGAGTATTATGAATGGTTTTATGAAGAATTCCAGGTCCCCCCAGAGGGAGTCTGGACCGAATACCCCTCATTTTTCACTGCAAGAACCCCCAAAGAATTAATCAACATGCGAAAACATGCAAACTGGGAAGCACTCTCAAATATACTCTCTTCAATCTATGGAATGTATGCTGGGCATGCAGCACTCGGGAAAATAAAGGATTATGTGGAAAACGGGGGCATTGCCAGGCTTACATTCAAGGACAAAAAAAGGGCTGCAAGGATTGCAACCCTTCTTTTTGAATTCGGGCTGGAGGACATCTCCCAGAAATCCAACAGGATAGTGCTTGGGCTGAAGGAGACAGTCTATGATGCAAGGCAGAGGGTTTCTGCTGCGCCCTCCGTGCCCACAGGGAAATACTTCATGGCAACCTCCCTGGATTATTTCAGGAAACACGGGCTTGAGCTTTCCAAGGCAAAAAAAATAGAGGAGCTCTTTGAGAGCGGAAAAGAGATAGAGGCAGTAGACAAGATGTGCAGGATTGTGCTCCAGATGTGCAAGAGGGAATACCTCATAATGGGGCAGAAGAAATACTCATTTGGAGATGAGGGGAGGCAGATGGTTTCTGAGTTCAAGAATAATGTCGGGGGGGAGCAGGAAGCTTCGCTTATTTCACTTTACGATATGGTCACACGGGAAAACTATGCGCCTGCAATTGCAAAGATGAGAAAAATACTTGATGCGCTGGACAATGTCAAGGGAAGGTACTCCCATATGTTCTCATCCTGAAATCCTGTAAGTTTTTACTGCTCCATCACTTGTTTTGTGGACCTGGGTAAACCCTTCAAGACTCTCAAGCACAAATGCCTGGTAGAGTGTTGAATCATAGAAATCAGTTGTGCGGTCCTCCCACCCGGATTTTAGCTCCCCGTTCTCCATCCATACGGCATCTTTTGTGTAGTATACATCAAACACTGCAGTTCCGTCCTGGGAAGTGCCTATCTGCTTGAGGAAAGCCTTGTGGAGCTTCAGGTCCCCATTCTCATATTTTTCATTGAGGTCATATGGGGCGGCAACCGTTTCTCCTGTGCCCAGGGTTGTTTCCCCGATGCAGTAAGCAGGGGTTCCTGTGAGTGCATTATATGCAGTCACCCCTGTTTTGCCTGATAGGGGGGAGATAGTGCATGGCTGCTGGGATGCCGGGACTGCAACCTGCTCCCAGCGGTGGGCGGCCTCACATGCAGACTGCCCAGGCGAATATGCAACAGATGTCTCGTTGTTCCTTGAGCAGGAGAGGTAATTGAGCGCATGGAACTTTCCTCCAAAGCTTCCGTCCGCATTGTAGATAATTTCTCTGTCGAAGAAGACATAGTCAGAGCCGTATTCCTGCATTATCTGCTTGAGCTCCTGCGGGGTCCCATAAATAAACCCATGGGCAACTTCAACTATCATCTCGTGCTTTGCATGGTCGTTCCTGAGGACTGTGTCCCGCTGCCCAAAGTAGTTTGTCCAGTGCCCATAGTCCCACCAGGAGGTGAACCTTGCATCTTCTGGAGATTCTTCGAACTGCCATTCCGTGAACTCAATCCAGTAAGGCGAAAGCATGTTGCAGCGCATGGAAGCTGCAAACTGTTCTCCGGCAGTAGGGTTCGCAGGGTCTGAGAAAAGCGAATAAACGCAAAGCATCTGGTCATACTGGTAAGTCATGCCCTGTGAAGCATAACCAACCGGGTCTTCTGCTGCACTACACAATTTAGAATCCCCGCTCAGCGTGCAGATTTCCTCTAGTTTTGGCTGCAATGCTTCAGGATTGTCCTGGAACCTTGGCTGGAATGCGCTTAGGAAAAGTGCATCTGCATTGCTTGTGTCCCACTCAAAATAAACAAAGAAGAAGCTAACCAGAGTAAACCCGAGCATAAGGTAATTGGAATACACCTTTCTTTTTTCCTCATTTTTCATTTTTCCTATTAAATTTCCCAGGAATTGGGAGGCTTCCCCAAGAGCAACTCCAAGCCCTGCGGCCATTGCAAAGCCCAGGTAGATTACGTATTTTGTCTTGAAGAGGCCGATAATTGAAATTGGGAAAATGAATGCTGCAAAAAGAAGCGCGAGCCTCTGTTCCTTTGTTTTGAACTTTATGTAGATTGAATGGAAGACTGCTGCAAACATTGCAAAGAAAATCACCATGAGCATGCTGTTGTTCTTGTCCTGGTACTGGAGCTCTGTGCCAAATAATAAGTTGAGGGCTCCCACCATTGCCCCAAGCACCAGGTTGGAAACTGCAGTTAGGAAAACTGCTATGAATGCGAATATGTGCTGGAGGATTCCCACAATAAGATCCAACAATCCGATTATGATGTTCTTGTTTGAGAAATCCAGGAGCTGCTCCATGGTTGGGAGCTTGGTGAAATCCATCCCAATAAACCCAAGCTCGGACTGGAAGCTTGCTCCTGCAACTCCCTGCTCTGCGATTGTGCGGTCAAGGGGAACATTGAAATCTGCAATTTTTAGGGCGCTTTTGCCCATGCTGAATATCGGGTCCCCTATAGGAGTGAAGAAAACAAGAATTAACGCAACTGCAACTACTCCTGCAATTGCCGGGGCTGCTTTTTTCAGGTCATCTTTTGTAACTTCCAGGTATTTCCTTACAGGTAGCTTGAGTGCAGAGACCCCGGACATTGCCTGGAGCGCAAGTATCGCAAGTGAGAAGAGATATGCAATAAGAAGGACAAGAGTATGTCCTGAAAGTATATTGTCGAACAAGAAATTCTCCCTGAAAAGATTGCCCACAATTGTAGAAAGGATTGGCCCAAGAAGCAGAACTAATCCGTTTATTTTTACATGCTCAAGGAGGTCCTCCTTCATGAAGAAAAGGAAGAGTGCCTGGAGCGGGATAAAGATGAGGAGCGTGGTCACAAGAACAACTGCTGAGCTTGAGCCTAGGAGTGTTGCAAAAAATGCTATTCCTGCAAGGGCTGCGAAAAGAAGGTCTTTCCGCTTTGCTGCGAGCGCATAAGTTCCAAGGAAAAATGCAAGCCCGAAAAACGCATATGGCTGGATTTCAGATTCCCCTGCCATCAGTTTCATCATGAACATGGGTGTGAATGCCGCAACACCTGCTGAAGCCAGTGCAAAGGTGCGGCTGTATTCTGATGAGATAAATAGGTAGAGGAAAAATACTGCAAGGGCTGCAAAAATCGGAGGGAGCATCCCTGCAACTGCAGAAAGCATGTAGCGGTCGAATCCGGTATCCTGGTTATACAGTCCATAGGTGATTGCTTCAAGGTAAGATTTCATTGGTGCTATTCTGTGGGTGGTTTCATGGGGGTACCATGCTGAATAGTCTGTAAGCGGGGCCCCGCCTTCAGAAAGGATAAGGGCAGTGTGCTGGATATAGAAATACGGGTCGAGCTCCATGAAAACCGGGCCGTATGTGACCATCCTTACA
>WJMK01000048.1 GCA_014727975.1 Microcaldota archaeon
ATATCAGATCCATTAACTATTTCCCTTATTTTGTCAACTACAGGTTTTCTTACTTTATTTTCTTTTAATACAATATCAAGAACTGTTTCAAAATCCACATCACTTTCCCACTTACTATCTAATTTAACAACAAAAGAATTTAAACTTCTATCAAATCTTATAGGTGTTTTTATATGTTCATTTGAAACTGAATCTTCATCATAATTTAATTTATGTTGAAATATTTTATTTTCAAATGCATTCCATAAATAAACACTAGGTTGTATGTCATATTCAAATCTTTCAAAAGTTTTTTGTCTAGTTATACAACCTGGATTCAATAATACAGTTCCATTTTTTTCATATGTAAACTGTCTATGGTTATGTCCTGTTAAAATTAAATCATAATCATTAAGCCTGTCGATAATTTCATTTACAGTAGGTTCCTTACAATCAGGCCAGGGAACACTATCTTTCCATGTCATGATATGCGTTACGGCTATTTTTTTATCTTTTATAATAATAGGTTCGATTTTATTAATGTCAACACCCCAATGTCCACCATTTATAATTCTTGACAAAACTCCAGCATGTTCCAATACAAAAATACCTGATTTATAATCTAATTCTATATTATGGTTAGGTAGATCATGATTGCCATAAACTGTATAAAAATTTGATGGTAATTCTTCTATTGTTTTGGATAATAAGAATGGCGAAGTTTTCCAATTATGAAACAAATCTCCAGCATGTATTACCGGACAATTATATTTTAATTGTAATTCTCTTATTTGTGATACTTTATTCCATTGTGTTTCCCAAAAATTATCTATTCTACAAATTGGGGTGTCTTCTCTTAAATGCCAATCAGAAGTTAAAATAGCATCTACTATCATGTTTCCTTTCCACATAATGGGCAGTTTTTAGGGAAATTATCTTTAAGTTGTTTTTTTAATTTTTCATTTTCATTATTTAATTTTTCTATTTCTTGATCATAATATTCTAATTCATATATTATTGATTCCTTATTAGATATTTCATTATTTAATTTTTCTACTTCTTTTAATAATTCAAATCCTTTATCTACTGTTGGTTTTAAAGAAATTTTATATTCATATCTAGCAATCAATTTATCTATATTATTATAAGATAAAATTATTTCTTCTATTTTATCAATATAATTATCTAACCTATTTACTGAATCTTTTATTTTTTCTATTTCTTCTATATGATCTTCAAAATCTAATAAGGAATCAAAAGTTTTTATTTTTTCATTTAAATTTTCATTTCTTTCTTCTTCAAATTTTAAATTAGAATTTATATCTTTTATTTTTGAATTAACATATATAATACTGTCATCAATTTTTTCTACATTTGCTAGTCTATTAAAAAATGAAGCAATTTCAGCAGGAGAATTACTTAATAAAAAATGAGGTTCAAATTGTGATTGGAAATTTATATAATTCATATTAATAACTTGTTCAACTTCTTCAGGAACATAAATACCAACTGCTTTAAATTCCATACCATTTAATATATAACTATTTTCTTTATTGCTTTTGTATCTAGTTATTTCATTATCATCAGAAAATAATAATGATACATAAGTTTCTTTGCTTTTATTTCTTCTTATGGTATCTCCTATAGGTCTATTTTCAGCAACCCATTTTATAGCTTTAAATATTCTAGTTTTACCAGATTCAGGAAGACCAGTAATTGTATTAATACCACTACACAAATTTATTTCTGCATGTTTATATGATTGAAAATTATGTATTATTATTTTTTTTAACATTATATTTTAACTTTTTAGGATTATGTAAAGGTCTTTTATAGTAATCTCTAAGTAATTCCCTCACCATATAATAAGTTGCATTAAATTTGTTTGCTATTTCATCTATTGTTATATGCGGATGTTTTTCGTAATACTCTATTATATCATCCACTATTTTGCCTTGTAAAGTTTTAAGATTTTTATTAAATTTAAGTTTTCCAGTTTTAAGTAATGTTAGTTTCATAGTTTTAAAACTAACATTAAATTCTTTTGCAAGTTGATTTATATTTTTACCATTTAAATGTTCTTGTATAATATATTCTAGTTGTTCTGGTTCTGGTTCAAATGCTCTTTGGTGTGCCATTTAATATCTCCTTCATATGTTTCATAACAGAGGTTTCCATGTTCATCTTCACACCATATCTTCCTCACACTTTATATATAGATTATTCCCAGTCCGACCCCTCTCCATGACCCCAGTAAACACCAGCATTAGTAACATTCCAATAACCAGGGCCGAACTCTCCTGTCATTGAGTATGAGGTGTTTCCGTCCCCCGATCCCGCGCCTGGGGTATGGTGATCTATCTGATCATTTGGAGTTGTAGTCGCAGTAATTGCAGCAGTTGCGGAGCTGCCCTGCGTATTTGGGTTTATGTATGGTTTATAAGGCTTTGTCCTTCTTCTGTTTTCCTTGGTTTGGTCATATATTGCCTTCAGGTCTGCTATGAGTCCCATTATTTTTTCCTTTCTCTTTCATCTATTATGCATGAAACCTTATCCATATATTGTCTTAGTTCTGCGTGGTATCGTTGCCCGCGTTCCATACCAGTGTCTATATCTCTCCAATATAAAATAAAACTACACCTGCCATAGTTGTCGGGTTTTGACAGTAAAACCATGGTTGCGTTCATCTTGTTACCCAATCCGGAACCACAAATTTATAATATCCGGCTCGTGTAGATGATACCC
>WJMK01000053.1 GCA_014727975.1 Microcaldota archaeon
GATATGCGAGAATTGAAACGATATATATTGCAAGTAACCCCGACATATTTGTTTCCTCATTAAATACCCATTCCTGGGGGAAGGTTCATTCCGCCCCCTCCGCCCTTGAGCATTTTTTCCATTTTCTTCCTGAAGCCGCGGTCCTTGCGGAAGCGGGTGAACATCTTTTCCATCTTGGAGAACTGGGAGATGAAGCCGCGCACATCTTCGAGCGAGGCACCGGAGCCGTTTGCGATGCGCTCCATGCGCTCGCGGGACTTGCGGATTAGGGAAGCATCTGCGCGCTCCTCCTTGGTCATGGAGCCGATTATGTTTTCGTACTGCTTCATCTTGCCTTCGCCCTGGTTCACTACTTCCTGGGGGAGGTCGCTCATTCCCATCATGGAGAATACGCCCCCAAGGGGACCCATCTTCTTTGCGGCCTTGAGCTGCTGGTAGAAGGTTTCGATTGTGAATTCCTGCATCTCTTCCGGGGGAAGCTGGGCCTCTTCTGCAGCGAGCTTCACCTTTTCCATCAGGCCTTCTATATCCGGGATTCCAAGGAGGCGGCCCACATATTTGGATGGGTCGTAAACCTGGAAATCCTCCATTTTTTCTCCCATTCCAATAAAGGAAATTTTGGAGCCGGTAGAGGCAACTGCGGAAAGGGCGCCACCGCCTTTTCCAGAGCCGTCCATCTTGGTTACAATTACGCCGGTTACGGGAATGAGGGAGTTGAACTCTTCGGCCTGCTTGCCTGCGACCTGGCCGACATCGGCGCTCATTACTAGGTAGGATTCTTCGGGCTTGAGGACGCCGCCAATCTTGGAGAGCTCATCTGCGAGGCGCCCATCAAAGGCGCTGCGGCCTGCGGAGTCAATTATCAGGATGTCGTCTTCAGAGCGGGAGAGTGCATCATCCACTACTTTGTAGGCGTCGGGCTCGCCCTTTACGGTGTAGAAATTGACGCCGATTTGCTCGGAGAGCTGCTGGAGCTGCTCCTGGGCTGCGGGCCTTTCTACATCTGCGCCGACTACGCCCACCTTGAAGCCGCGCTTCTTGTAGAAGTAGGCAAGCTTGCCCGCAGTGGAGGTTTTTCCTGCACCGAAAAGGCCCATGAGGAGGATTTTGTGCTTGTCCATCTTGGGCTGGTAGCCCTCGCCCATGAAAGAAACTAGCTCGTCGTGGACTATTTTGAGGAGGTGCTCGCGGAGGGTGAGGCCCTCGAGCTTCTCGGATTCTAACGCTCTTTTTTCGATGCGCTTGGTGAGGTCGAAGACTAGCTTTACGCTGACGTCGGAGGCAATCAGCACACGCTGGAGGTCGCGGACGAAAGACTTTACTGCCTTCTCGTCAACGACCGGCGCATTGGTTATCTTCGCTACTAATTGCCTCAGGCTCTTTCCGAGATCCATGGGAACACTTCTGGTTGCTTGTATTTAAAAACAAAAGTATATGGTAATTGATGAAAGGTTATGTTTATAAAATATTCCGGGGCATGAAATGGAAGCATGAGAAAAATGTGCGGAGTTAGGAAGGAGAGGAAGGTGCCAAAAATTGCAGCGGCAGCTCTCTCCGCAGCACTGGGGATGGGGATTGGGGGTTGCGGAAAGGCTCCACAGTGCCAGGTATATTATAGAGGACAGGAGAGGAGCATTTGCACAAGCTTCTTGAATGGGTACAGGGGGGCGCTCAGGGATGGAAGAAAAATGAGGATGCAATTCTGGGAACTTGAAAAGAACATAGCGATGAAAAAGAAAGGGGGGAAAGACACCAGAGAAGAGGAGCAGAAACTGGAGGAGATGAAGAGGGGTGCAGATTGCCTGCTGAAGGAAATCAGCAGCAAGCACTATATCAAGTCCCGCATAGATGACGGGGAGGCAAGAGCAGTGGAAATGAAGCAGGCAGTAGAGGAACTGGGGCAGCTACTCAAAAGCATAAACAAAATAAGAAAGCAGCTTGTTGAATTCAGGTGGGGATAGATGAAGCATAAAGAAACCAAGGGAGCAAACTCGGTGAAACCTAGGGTGCGGGCCGCTTCAGCAGTTTTTGCGGCTGCGCTCTCTGCAGGTGGGTGCGGAGCAGCAAGCCAGTGCAAGCTTAATTATGAGGGAGCTGCAGTGAAAAGCTGCAGTGCGGCTCTGGGGAGGTATGCCAAGGCAAAAGAAAAGCTGGAGAACATGCAGGAAGGCCTCGCAAAAAAGGTGAAGAATGCACTCGAGGAAAAGGTGAATGCTGGGGGAGAATATCCCCTGGAGCTGGACCAGTTCAATGAATGCATCAGGGGATTAGGGGAGCTTTCCAGGGAAGTGAGGCGATTTGATGGATTAGGAAGGCTTGTAAAATCAGGGAAGGTTTCCATTGAAGAGCTTGAAAGAGTAGAGGAAGATATGGGGGACGTTCTTTCTGAAGCAAATCGGATAGAGATAAAGCTGGAGGACATACTCAGGGATGCAAAGCTAAAGGGATAAAGCTTTTATGATTGATGTTTGGGCATGAGGCCTGTAGCTGCGGACGCGCTTATTGTAAATGATGGAAAAGTTGTGCTGGTTAAGAGGAAGAAGGAGCCTTTTGAGGGGAAGTGGGCGCTTCCAGGAGGATTTGTGGATTCCGGGGAAAGTGTGGAGGATGCTTGTGTGAGGGAAGCAAAAGAAGAGACTGGGCTGGAAGTACGAATTAAGGAGATGGTGGGGGTGTTTTCCAAGCCTGGAAGGGATCCGCGGGGAACTGTGGGGGTTGCGTTTTTGTGTAAAGTTATCTCTGGAGAGATAAGGGGAGGGGATGATGCAGCCGAAGCAAGATGGTTTTCGCTTGGGCAGCTTCCTGAGGTTGCTTTTGACCATAAAGAGGTAATTAGTGCAGTAAAGAGAAAATAACACAAAATAGCACATAGTAACAC
>WJMK01000015.1 GCA_014727975.1 Microcaldota archaeon
AAGCTGCTGGGGAGAAGAAGAGGCAGGGGAACTCCTTAATTATATTGCAATGAACAGGCAGATTCTTTCCAAGAGTGGAGTCACAGGAATTATCTATGGGGACTGGGAAAGCACGGAGCAGGAAGCCACAGGAGTGAGATTTGATGAAAAGAATGAGATTGCAGCATACAGGGGGGACTTTTATGAAGGTACTTTCTCAGCTGCAAGGAATTTTGCAGGCCATGAATTCCAGATGTTCTACAATGAAATCCCTGTGATGGATGTTTGCCCCTGTGTTCCATGCAGCGTTACTGACCCACCGGAATTCTGCAATGGGCATTTTATGGGAGACCCGGACGGACCGGTCTGCGGAGGGGGCTATGGAGGAGGGTACTGCTTTGAGACCGGAGACTGCCCAGAGGGGCTAATATGCTCCGAGGGACAGTGTGCATACCCTCCGTGCACTGATGATTCAGACTGCAATGCGGGATACACCTGTGCCGGTGAGGTATGCGTACCTATTTCCTGTGCTGAAACTTCTGACTGCCCCGAAGGCTATGTCTGTTCTGATAGCCAGTGTGCAGAAGAAGAGGCTGAAGAAGAAACCGAGGAGGCAGAAGAGGAGGAAGAAGAGCTTGCCGGACAGCCCGAGAGAGACACCCTTCTTGACTCGGACCCTCCCCCTTCATTTAATACAGATCTGCAAATAGGCCCTATCGACACTTTTGAAGGAACCGCATTCACAATGCCCCCCATAAACACAGAAGGCTATATCCCCGGAACTTCTGTGAAGTGGCAGGACAACTGCATTACAGAAGAAGTCTGCATTTCTCCTGAGGCATTTGCTGAGTCAACTGTGAAGTGCACAATCCACCATAACAATGGGACTATAGAGGGCCTTGTGCTTGAGGGCTCTGTAATTGCGGAGAACCCCACAATATACAAAGACGTGATTGCATCTATAGATGCTCCCCAGATACCCTGTTTCTATATGGGGGAAAAGAAGATAACTTATAGGAAAACAAGGGTGGATTCCCATGCCGCAACCCCACTCACCTTCCAGATGGACGGCAACCTGAGCATCTCATGTGACCCGGCCGAGGCCCCTGCAGATTTCTGTGGCTTTAATCCACAGATGAGTGACGTGCTTATGAACTGCAAGCTCTCATTCCCTGGAGATGCGGCACCCCCCTGGGAAATTCCACAGGAGCCGGAAACAATAGATTATTGCGAGAGCGATGAGGACTGTGTGGAAGAGGGAGATTTCTGTTTCCCAGATGGAATCTGCTACCAAGCAGAAGGGCATTCATGCACTCCCATGGTGGGCCCCGGGAACACGATAGTGCCGGGATACTGCCCGGAAGGATATGATTGCGTTGATGGGATATGCACTATGCCCGCACCCATAGAATAGATTAGTTAAAAAACAATAGTGAGGTTATATGGATATGGACCGTAACAACATGGCCGTGATTGGTGCATTCCTTTTGCTTGTGCTGATAATTCTCTTGTTTTTTGGGGCAGGCGGCGGTCCTGCTTCCTGCGGTTCTGATGCGGACTGCCCGGAAGGTGAACTTTGCGGCCCAGATGGAACTTGCGGTGCACCAGGAGGGCCGGGCGCCCCTTGTGCCGATGGCGGGGATTGTGCAGAGGGCTTGATTTGCTTAAATGGAATTTGCCAGGTCCCTGAGCCCGACCCCTGCGAAGGAGTAACTTGTGTGCCGCCCCAGGTTTGTTATGAGGGAGAATGTGTTGATGAGGAATGTGTTGGCATTGATTGCCCAGAGGGGGAAGAATGCGTTGACGGGGAATGCGTGGATGAGGAATGCATAGGCGTGGAATGCCCGGAGGGCGAGGAATGCGTTGAGGGAGAATGCGTTCCGGACTGCGAATGCGGCCCGGAAGAGGTTTGTGTTTCTACAGGCCCGGATGAGTATGCATGCATTCCTTTCATTACTGTTCCGGAGTGCCTTAGCAATGATGATTGCGAAATAGGATACGTATGCGTGGATGGGCAGTGTGAGCAGGTTACTTTTGAGGTTAGCTGCTTCCCGCCTTGTGAGGCTTATGAGGTATGCCTTAATGGGGCATGCATTCCGCTTGAGCTGGTTTCCCTGCAGACCGAATGCGATGAATGCCCGGACCCCAATTCAACCTCAACGATGATGTTTTTGGGATATGATGCACAGGGCGAAGCCGCATCTGTAGCCATTGCTGCCCAGACCGATACGGAAGGGAGGCAGCCGGTCAAGGACGCAACAGTTTTTGTAACAGTTTTCTATGATGAGGAAAATTACGATATCTGCAGGGTAACAACTTCCGAAACAGGGGAAGCTGTTTTTAATTATTCAACAGGCCCCTATGCCGCATGCGGGACAAACGGCTGCACAATCAGATTCACTTTCTGCTGCGCAAACATCAGCACAGGATGCATGATCCCACTCTGCCTTAATGATCCCGGAATAACTTCTTATGATGACGGGATACCGCCCTGCCCGGATTATGATGATACGGACTGGCCGATGGAGGCAACAGTCCAGGATGAGTTTGTGCCTCTCTTCCCTTCACTGGATGAGTTTACAATTCCAAAGCCCCCTGACCTTGGCTTCGGCTCTTTCTCGTTTAGTTTCTGCCTTCCTATACTTGTAATATTTGGATTGCTTGGGGGGGCCATGTTTGCAAGCGGGAGGAATCCATTTGCAGGACTTTCATTTTATACGCCCAGGTTCAAGGGGCTCAGCCCATATACAATGAGGGCAAGGGGCCTTACCTGGAACATACAGGGAATCATAAACAAAGTCACATATGCTGCCCAGGGAGCCAGCAGAAAAGCATCAGGAAAGGAAAAACCTTCAGAAAAAGAAGGGGCCAAGGGAGAGGGCAAGGCAGAAGGGGCAGAGGCAGAAGGCGGGAAGGCAGGCACCCCTGAAGAACCAGGCAAGGTTAACCTGGCCGCAGGGGGAGCGGAAGGCCAACAGCTGGCCGCTGATGCAAAAGGCGCAAAGATGTGGGCCCGCCTTTCTGATGATTCGCAGGTATTCAAGGCGGTTGAATCGCTTGGGGCAGCTATGGAGACAGGGAACTTTGGGCAGAAGCTTGGTGCAGGGCTGGGGTTTGTAGGGCTTACAGCCAGCACACTATTCCTGACCAGGCTGGGGATGACTGTGGCCCCATTGATGAGCGGCACATATGCCCTTGTTGAAGTTATTGGAGGGGCAATGAACGAAGCAGGCATTGGGGCAGTTGCAGAGCGTGCCCAGAAAATGCGCGAAAACATGGACGTGGACATCTCTGAGACCGCAGACAGGATAACGGTAAGCCTTAACAGGTATGGGGACCCGGACGACCGCGTTACGCAGGTTTTTGACAAGACACCTGAAGGAAGGAAAAAGATGGCCGAGTTTATGGGCAAGCAGATGGGGGAGATTGAAGTCAGTGAAGCCACTGCCACAAAATTGATTGCAGAAATCTCCAGGCAGAATGCAACAGCAGTTGCACTGGAGATGACTGAAAACAATATAGAAGTAGCTTCCATGGATGCTGCAGGCAAAGAAGTTGTTGCAGAATATGCAGGCAAAGATGGAAAGCTTTCAAAAGGCGAATACCAAAGTGGCGCACGCAGGGAAGCCGCAGAAGCAGTTGGCCTTGAGGGGGAAGCTTCAGAAAAAAGGTCCGAGGCAGACAGGCTTGGAAAGGGTGCCCAGAACAAGGCAAAAGAGGCAGAGCAGTGGAGGCAGCGCGCAGAAGGCGCAAAAGACACCAAGCAAAAGCAGGAGTTCCTTGCCATGTCAAAGACTCTTGATTCACAGGCTGATGAATACAGGGCAGAGCAGGCAGGGCTTATGAAAGAGGCAAAGGCCCTGGAACAGCAGGCAGACCAGCATTACTCAAATATTGCAGACCTTGCGCTTGCTGCAGAAAGCACAGGCGGGTTTGTTTCCACATATTATGGGGAGCACATTGCAGAAAAGGCACGGGCAGGAGAGCTGACTGCAGAAGAATACAAAATAGCTGCCCTTGTGCTTGCAAAATCTGCAGATGAAGGCGCATATAGCGCCCCCACCAAAGCAGAGATGAAGGCTTACCAGGAAGAGGCGCAGAAGCTAAGGGAGATAGGAGTGAGGCTGGGGCAGCCAACAGGGGAGATGGATTATGGCACAGAGAGCCTTGCTTCAGGAATTGCATATTACCAGTCAGACAGCCTTTCCACGCTTGGGGGGGTTTCCGGAGTTGTGGGCAGGAATATTGGTGCAGGCACGGATATCGCAGTTGGGGCATCTGCTGCTGCGGCCGCAGGGGAGCAACTAGGCGGCCTGGGCAGGGCACTTAATGAGAGTTCCCTCATTTCCCTGGCCAATATGTCTGAGCATGGGCAGTACTCTTTCATCCCTGCAGGGAAGAAGCGCGTGCCTCCCGGAACTAACCCTTATGCTGATGCAATGTCCGGCTATGGCAGCATAACCAGCCCGAACAACCCTACACAGTTCCTTATTGCAAGCAAGAAAGCAGAAATGGCTGACAAGGCAATAATGGAAAGGGTGGAATACAATGCAATGGTTGGAGCAGACCCGGGAATTGCTGAGCAGTATGCATACAAGTCAGGAATGATCGATGACGATAGCCTGAACAAAATGCGTTCTGAAGGCCCTGCTGCACTTTATGCAAGAAGCACAAACGAATCACTTTCATCGCAGGAGAGGGATGAAGCCAAGGCAAAGCTTGAGCGCCTTTTCCTTGAGAGCAGGCTCCAGCAGCAGGGGCTTAGCCTTGAAGATTATGGGAGGCCCGGCCTGGGCATCGGCATTGCAGAGTTCACAGATGTAATTGAATATGAAAGTGCCCAGATTGACAGGTCGATTGCACAGGGCAACTTTGATGAGATGTATGAGGGCCATGTTTCGTCAAACCAGTCAAAAGTAATGGGCTTTGCAGGAAAGGAATTCTCTTCTGATTACAATTCTATCCCGATAACTCCCGAGGGATACCCCAAGGATGTAGCATAGAGGAGAAAGCAAATGCTTGGGGAAGAAGAGGCGGCAAAGAATGAGGCTGAGAAGGAGCAGCAGGAAACCAGGGAGAAACAAATGCTGGCTGTCGCGCGTGCAGAGAACTGGAAACAAAGCGAGGATTATGAAGAGTATCAGGCATACAGGAAGGAAACTGCAGCTCAGCAAAGAGAGGTTGCCGCCTTTGACAGGGATTATGCCAAGGCCCAGCAGGAAAAGAAAATGGAAGAGGCACATGCTGCATTTGACAGGGGGGAGGTGGAGATGCCTTCATCTTCTGCATGGGCAACTTCTCCTTCCCTCCAAGATTTCTTTAAAAAGAGAGAAGCCCTGGCCAAAGAGAAGACCAGGGAAAGGGCTGCTTCTGAAACAGCAGACTTGAGGGCATTGAGGGAGAGGAGGAAGCAGGAGGCTTCATACCAAAAGCAGCTACACCAGGAAGCAGCCAAAATACGCACAGAACAGAACAAGCCCAAGCCAGAAAAACCAAAAAAGCCTAAAAAACCCAGGAAAAGGCCAGGGAGGAGGGGCCCTAATCCATAGGTGAAAAAGCATGAGAAAGACAACAAAGCCCTTCAAGCGATTAAAGCGCCACCTCACTTCCGAGAACCTATGGCTTCCAATAATGTCCATAATCAGGAAGGACGGAGAGGCTTATGCATATGCGCTTCCTGATGAGATGGAGAGGAGGTTTGGGTTCAAATGCAGCCGCGTAATGGTTTACATAGTATTGCACATGCTGGAAGGGCAGAAACTAATTAAATCCGCGGAGAAGGGAAGGCGCAAATACTACAGGCTCACAAAGGACGGGAGCGATACGCTGGATGCAGCAAAGCAGTACCTGAAGATGCTTTCTTCGTCCCTCTGAACGCGCGCGTCTGTGCCATTTATAAATCTTTTTTGCATTAGCCCAATATGTCCAGGATAATTGCATTTTCTCTGGTTTTGGGTTTGCTGCTTTTTTCCGGCTGTGTTGTTGAGCAATTCATGGACCCCGGAGCAATAGCAGTATGGCAGCAAAAGGACGATGGGGATTGGGAGATAAGGTATTCCCTTTGGAATGACAATACCAAGGCATGGTATACCCCTGCAGGGCCGGCCACTGACCTTATTGCTTCGGTCCAGGGGGATGACCATGACCCGTATATAGACTCTGACGGAGAGGATACTGCTGTTTCAGTGTGGAGCCATGAGTCCGGGGGTTCTGCAGATATTTACTATTCTGTATGGAATTCAAATGCCTGGACAGCGCCCCAGCCTGTTGCAACCCCGGAGGGCTATGATTCGGACCCTGCGGTTGCAATGGGGCAGGACGGGACTGCGGTTTCAGCATGGGTCCACAAGGGCCCTGATGGCACTACTATGCTGTATTATTCTGCATATGATGGGAGCTCCTGGAGCTCTCCTGCGCCCGTAAGCAGGGAGCACACAAAAGTTTCCTTGCCCGAGCTTTCCTATGCCTCAACAATTGGGGTTTACTTCCTTACTTGGACAGAATCAACTGATGCAGGCACAAGGGTTTTTGCTTCAGGCTACTCTTCAGGCACCTGGGCACCCCCTGTGGAGATACCGGGGCAAACAAAAAATGCTGTTTTTGATATAAATGTTCCCACAGACCAGAGGATGGGGCTGGGCACTGCAAACAAGAAAAGGGAAGCGATTGCGGTCTGGCCAACAACAAATGGAGAACTTTATTCATCCACCTGGACCCCTTCCGGATGGAGCAATGCTGTTCTCTATGGGGCAGAGGAAATGCCTGATGCAGAATATGAGTACGGAGGCGTGCCTTACTCTGTTTTCATAAACGGAAGAGAGCTCCACTGGAGCATTGACCTTTATTCCACAGGAGGCGTAAACCCTGTGCCGGGCACAGGTGAGGATTACAGGCCTGCAATTACGTTTATCGGAGACAGGGTGACAGGCCTTGCCCTATTCTGGACAACCAAGACCCTGCCCAGTGAGATATATTATGTGCGCTGGGACGGGGCTGCATGGGAGCCAGTAAGGCCGATTGATGCGGCAACCGTTCCTGGAGAAGACAGAAACCCTGACATTTCCCCATTGATGAAAGTGCAGCAGGAGTGGGATTACTACTTTGACTGGTGCGGGGACGGGGTAATCCAGTGGCCCAACATCTGGGGCCAGTTCGAGGAGTGTGAAGTGGGAGTGCCCTGCCCAAACCCGAATGACTGGTGCAATGACCAGTGCCTCTGCATTCCGGATTATGGAAACAATACCTGGTGCGGGGATGGTATAGTGCAAAAGCCAAACTCTGCAGGAGTAATGGAAGAGTGCGAGGCAGGAGTGCCCTGCCCAAACCCGAATGAACTCTGCAACGTAAATACCTGCAAGTGCACACCTGAGGAGGATGTTCCGCCAGAAGAACCTCCGGATGACGAATACCCCCCTGGAACTCAACCAGAAGATGAGGGAGAAGATGGAGAGGATGAAGAGCCTGAAGATGAGCAGGGGGCAGTGTGCGGAAACGGAAATGTTGAAGCAGGGGAGGAATGTGATATTGGCGGAGGCCTTATAGATGGAGTGAGGCACGGGGCCGCAAAAGACACCTGCCAGCTAAGTTACAGCTGCGGAAGCGACTGCAAATGCTATCCCGGAATAGTCACTCCCAGATGCGGGGACGGGTATATCTCCGGCCCTGAGCAGGGTGCAAATGAGGAGTGCGACACAGGGGGCAGGATGGGTGCCCCGGAGCTTCCGGATACCTGTACCCCACCTGAAGTCTGCAACGCAATCTGCAGGTGCGAAGAGCCTTCCCAGGAGGACGGGATGCACTATGAGTGTGTTGAGGGCGGATGCATGCTTGTTGAGGGAGAAGGGGAAAACGAGTGCCTCTATGATTACAATTGCAGGCACTACGAATGCCAGGATGAGCACTGTGTTGAGGTCCTTACGCCCGGAGAGAACGAATGCCTGACAGACCAGACCTGCCAGTCCACCCATACCGAATGCGAAGACGGGGTTTGTGTTGAGGTATATGGAGAAGGCGAAGACGAGTGCAGCTATGATGATGACTGCATGCAGTACCACTACGAATGTGTAGAAGGAGATTGTGTGCAGGTTGAAGGGGAGGGCTCAAATGAGTGCCAGAGCGACTCGGATTGCGAGCCGGAAGAATACTGCGGGGACGGAATTGTCCAGGAGGGCCGCGGGGAAGAGTGCGAGAGCGACAATGACTGTGACGGAGGGGTATGCGATGACTGCATCTGTTACTACCCCCCTGAGCTGGACTGCGGGCATATCTGCAGCCAGACTTCCGGAGCAGAATTTATTGCTGCCGGGCTTCCAAGCGAATCAGAATGCGGCTCTGTGGTCCAGGACACGTATATGCCAGAGGACTGCATGACCACGTGCAGGTACTCCTGGTTTTACAGGGTTGACAATGTGGCTGGATACGCGAGCTGCTGCTGCGGCATGGTAAAACGATTTGAGTGCACAGATTGCCCAGGGCAAAACCCGCAATGCCCAGGGAAGGAAACCTGTGAAGAAAATGAGCCTAGCTGGTATGACCCCCAAGACTAATTTTTTCTTTTTTTAGCTTATCCGGAATCGCAGGAGTGCTGCGATTCCACCAAATCCCTTCAGCTTGTGCCCTGCATCGCTCTGCGCTGAAAAGAAAACAAGACCGGACTTTATCTTTTCAGCCTTCTCCGCAATCTCCTCTATCCGTTCATCCTTGCGCAGGCTCTCATCAAGTACAAGCAGCTTTTCCACTGCACGGGCTTCAACTGCTGTATTTACTTCTTCGATTCCATACGCCGCGAGCCCATCATCCTTATGGAGGTGCATTATGAATTCCTCTATAAGCTTTTCCTCCTGCTCAAGCTGGGCTTCACCCACTGCCTGGGCAACAACCCCTCTTTTTAGCAGCTCATTCACCCCGCTTTTTTCTGAAGTAGAACAGGACTCAAATGAAACCTTGTCAAGCAGCTCAGGGTATTTTTCTCTTATGAAATCCTTTAGCCCGTCCTTTGCAAAGCCCGGGCCTGCAACAATAAACTTTTCTGGGTGCTTGGAGAGGTAAGAAGCAATTTCCCCATAATACTGCCGTACCTTTTCTTCATAATTCCCTTCGCGCTTGCTTCCGGAACAGGAGAGTTCCGGGCCATAGGTTATTCCGTATCCTCGCAGGATTGCAGTGGTTGCATCATTCTCGTCCATAACGATTATGCGCACAAGCGGGCGCTTTGACTGCTCAACCGCTTTCTCAATCCGCTTCACTTCATAATTTTTCCAGTTCTTTACAATTTTTACCTTGCTTCCTGGCTCAAGGTCTAATGTGTGGTAGCGGCCAATCTGCACAAAATCCTCAGGGGAGCCCTCAATTATTTTCCCGTTTACGCGCAGCCGGTTTGCGAACTCGGCGAATTCAACATTCTCCATTTCAAGCAGGATGCGCACAGGCTTTTTCTCCTCTTTCCCTTCCCCAAACTTCACGCTGCGGAGGGTCCGGGATTCGACCCTGTCTCCTTTTCGCAGCACCCTCTCCAGGTGCCAGAGGTCCTCCAGGGTTTCCAGGTGGAGCTTCATCTCCCCCAGTTTCCTGTCGAAGTGGGTTATTCTCATAGGGTAGATTAGGGCATGAAAAGAATTAGAAGCCTATTGCTCACCTTGTAGTGACAAGCTTGCTGAGCGTCCGCTTAACTTCCATCCATGCAAGCCTTAAATTTAGGCCGCCATGGCTTATGTTGTCCTTTATTGTTTTTATTTTGTAAAGCGCATCCCTCCTTGGCTTAACAGGCTTCAGCCTGCCTTTGTGGAGTTCCAGGAAGGTTTCAGTCTCCAAAATCGCATTATTGTTCCTGAACTCCCTGTCCCTCAGGAGCCTTACGAATGTTTCACTGTCCATCTTTGCGCGGCTGCCCCTGGTTAGTGAGATTACAGTTCTTCCATATGCAAGTGGCCCTATCGCCCTGTCGTATGAGTTGCTTGAGGCATAAACATGTGCATCATGGTCGAAATAAGTAAATACCCGGTACTTTTCCTTCATCCTTTGCGCAAATGCATAGCTTACGGTGTTTTCCCTTAGCTCGGCATCATGGGTTATCTGCTCGTCAACGTGGAGCATAATCTTTTCAGTGCCGTCTGGATTTTCCTCTTCTTCAGGAATTTCCTTTATGCGCTCTGCAACCAGCTCATCAACCTTTTCCCTGAAATATTCCCTTACCTTTTCATCGTCAAACCGCAGGGGGTAATCAACAAGTGTAGGGTTATACTCCCCCACTCCGTCTGCATAGTTTTCAACAAATGACCTGATCGCCCTCCAGTTGTACCTGTATTCTCCGGTTTCTTCATCTTTTTCAGTAAGCAGGTTCAGCAGCCCAACAGGCAGCCTCCGTATTACTACATTCAATATACATGAAGGGTGCGCAATTCCCAGTGCCATCGAATTCTCTTTCCGCAGCATTGTAACTTCGCGCAAAACAACCCTCTTTTCAACGTTCGGGGCAAGGCCCGGCATGCGGTTTTCCCCCCTTCCCCATATGAGCTTCCTGCAGGCATCTATTGCAGTAGGGACATCTTTGAACCACCAATTAAGGTGGGGGCCGTTCCTTGCCCCCCGGTTGAATGCCATGGTAAACTCCAGGGAAGGGACCTTCACTATCCCTGCATCTTTTTCCCGTTCCAGTATGTCCCTGAGTGCAGTTTCGTGCACCCAATTGTGGTAGCCTGTTGCATCCACATCATAGTGCCAGCGCATGAACTGCCTTATGACGTTTTTTCTCCTGGAAACCCCATCATCACGGTGCACGCCGTCATCCCTGTTTTCCCCCCAGTGCCCGTGCATCACAGCAAAGAATTTGTCCCCTGGCTTTTTTTCAGATGTTTCCTCTATTTCTTCTGCAACCTGCTTTGCCCACCCCGTCTTGTCCCTCCAGGCATTCCTTAACCTCACAAGCTCTTTTCTCTTGAGCCGCCTACCTTCGTTGCCCGGGGTAGGGTCAGTAAACATTACGCTCGTCTTTAGCGCATTAAACTTGATAAACACAAAGAAATTGGATTCTTTTGTATTCCTTGCCCTGTTTAATATTAGTTCATTTTGGTTCGCAATTAGAGGGTTTGCGACTACGTCGGAAAGCCCCTCCTTCAAGAGCCTATTTTTTACCGCTTCAGACCCGGCAATTATTCCCCACTCCCTGCTGCCGCCGTCGAGCTCCTTTGCAATCTCTATTGCCCGCACGAATTTTTTCTCCTTGAACTGGTGGAATGTGCGGAGCCTTTCCTTAGAACCAGGCTTTGGTGGCGCTCTCGCTGCCCTTCCTGCAGCCTTCTCTCGTGGAGTCATAAGCACCACCTCCACTATAATATATGTGGGGAAAAATATTTAATTGAGGCACAAAACACGAATTTTTTTATGCACTTTTTATCCCGAGCTTCTTCATCATTGCTTTCTTTTCTTTTTCCGGGATAGAAGGCTCATCCCTGAAAAAAGAGCCGAAAAATTCCCTGAGCATCTTCTTGGTTTTTGCAGGCTTCATGCGGTGGGCCGCTGCAAGGTGCTTCTCTGCATCCTTTTCATTCAGGAAGAGCAGCGCAACATACAGCATAAAGTGTGATTCTGCATCTTTTTTGAGCTCCAGTGATTTCCTTAGCTCTGAAGCTGCCTCTTCAAATTCAAAAAGCCCCAAGTGTGACATGCTTTTGGCCCTGTGGTATTTCTCAGTGCGCTTGAGGAAGAGGGCCCGCTCAAAGCATTCAAGCGCATACTCCTCGTTTCCCTTTTCGTGGGAAACCATGCCAAGGAGGAACCATCCCTCTGGGTCGTCCCGGTCTATTTTGAGCCTTCTTGTGGCAGTTTTCCTCACCGCATCGATTTTGCCTTCGCTCAGCTTCTTGAGCACCGATTTCATGGGGTTAGCTTCTTCTTTATGCTTTAAAAAGTATCTTGCGCTTTAAACTAGAGTAGATTCTATCAGCCCCATAGTCTAGTGGTCAAGGACGCGGGACTTTGGATCCTGCAACCCCGGTTCGAATCCGGGTGGGGCTATCCTCTAATAATTGTGTTCGTATATGTTAGATAGTGAAGTTTAAAAACCCTTCCCCACCTAAATATAAACATTAAGCTGAATAGTGGTAATATGGTTGCTGTGAAGAGGAAAAACAAGAAGCTCCTGTCTGTTCCAAAAAAGGCGGTTTCATCCAGCGCAGACTATACGCTGGACTCAATTATGCGGTCATTGGAGATGGCAGAAAGCGCAGACAACCACTACCGGTATGCTGTGCATGCACAAAAAGACTACAACCTTACAAACAAGTGGGAATCGCTCCCGATTTACCATCATGGCGACCACCTGCCCAAGATGGAGCTCTTCAAGAATTTCAAAAGGACAGTTAACAAAGTGCTCTGAATTTGTACACTATTCCATTTCTATGGTCGAAGGCGGCTTATTGGTTATGTCATAAAGGACCCTTCCTGCACCCTTAACCTCATTTGTAATGCGGGTGGAAATTGCCCCAAGCACTTCAGGAGGAATTTTTGAAAAGTTTGCGGTCATGCCATCCAGGCTCCGCACTGCGCGCACAATAATGGTGTATTTGTAGATTCTTTCATCCCCTGCAACTCCAACGGTTTTCGTAGGCAAAACCGCTGCAAAATACTGCCAGGGCCTTTCCATTAGCTCCTTTGCAGAAGCAGCATCAATCTCTTCTTCAACAATTGCGCAGGCCTCCCGCACAATCTCCAGCCTCTCCTGTGTAATCTCCCCAACTACCCGCACTGCGAGGGCAGGCCCAGGGAAGGGCTGCCTCTCGAATATGTGCCTGGGCAGCCCGAGCCCCTTCCCAACCATGCGCACTTCGTGCTTATAGAGCTCACGGAGAGGTTCACAGAGCTCCAGCCCCATCTCTTCCGGAAGCCCGCCTACATTATGGTGGCTCTTTATTGTGTCGCGCCCTGCCCCGCCGCTTTCAATCCAGTCCGGGGCAATTGTGCCCTGGATAAGGACTTCTGCGCCGCTTCCCTTTGCATTCTCCTCGAATACCCGGATAAACAGCTCCCCGATAATCTTGCGCTTTTGCTCAGGGTCGGAAACGCCCCCAAGCTTCCCGATGAATCTTGCACTTTCATCCACTACAGTAAGAGGGATTCCTGCCTTTTCCGATGCTTCCTTCACATTTTTAGCTTCCCCCTTGCGCATAAACCCCGTGTCCACAAAAATTGCGGTGAGCTGCCCTGGTATTGCTTTTGCCGCAAGGGCCGCGGCAACCATGGAATCCACTCCCCCGGATACTGCTATCACTGCCTTCTTGTTTCCAACCTTGGTTTTTATCTCTTCCACTGCCTCAGGAATGAAAGTTTCAGGATTGAATGCCATGTGGAACTTGTAGGGCGCACCTCTTTTAAACAAAACCCGTTGTAATCTTCCCATGCAGGTTATTGCAGACCTCCACCTTCATTCTAAATATTCAAGGGCCACCAGCCCGCATTCTGACATGGGCGGCTTGGCGGAATGGGCACGCATAAAGGGAGTTGGGCTTTTGGGAACCGGGGATTTTACCCATCCCAAGTGGCTCAAGGAGCTCAGGCAGGGGCTCACGCCTTCGGGCGAAGGCCTCTTTGAGCACCAGGGAATAAACTTTATGCTTACTGCTGAAGTGAGCAACATATTCGAGATAGAAGGGCAGGAGCGCACAAAGAAGGTGCACACCGTGCTTTTTGCCCCCTCCTTTGAGGTTGTAGAGCAGATTAATGATGAGCTCAAGAGTTATGGGAATCTTGCGGAGGACGGGCGACCCACCCTTATGATGGATGTTGCAGAGCTTTTGGATATTGTGGAAGGAGTTTCCAAAGAGATAATGTTTGTGCCTGCACATCTTTGGACTCCCTGGTTTGGGCTTTTTGGCTCCAAGAGCGGTTTCAACTCAATGGAAGAGGCATTCGGTAAAAAGGCCTCGCACATAAAGGCCGTGGAAACAGGGCTGAGCAGCGACCCGGAAATGAACTGGATGCTTCCTTCCCTGGACAACATTTCGCTTATTTCCAACAGCGATGCGCATTCACCCCAGAAGCTTGCGCGCGAGGCAAACGTATTCGAGCTCCAGGAAGTTAACTACAAATCCGTGGTGGATGCAATTGTTACGCGCGAAGGATTCGTGAAAACCTATGAGTTCTACCCTGACGAGGGCAAATACCACTGGGACGGGCACAGGAAATGCGGGGTATGGATGGACCCGGTGGAAGCAAGGAAGCTTGGGAACAGGTGCCCCAAGTGCGGGAAGCCCCTTACTGTGGGGGTTATGCACAGGGTAGTGGACCTTGCAAATAGGGAGCAGGGCTATAAGCCCAAGGGAGCAGTTCCTTTTACGAGCCTGGTTCCTCTTACTACTGTAATTGCTGCAGTGCGCGGCAGGGGCGAGCAGACCAAGGGAGTGCGGGAGGAGTATTTCAAGCTTATCAATTACTTCGGGACCGAGTTCAGGGTGCTGGAGGCACCAAAGGAGGAGCTGCGCCTTGCAGCAGATAAAGTGCTTGCAGATGCAATTGTGAATGCGCGCGAGGGGAAGGTGCACTGGAGGCCCGGCTATGATGGTGTATTTGGGGAGCTTTCCTTTAGCAAAATAGAGCAGCCTGCATATTCAGCAAAGGGGCAGAAGAGCCTGATGGACTTCTAATAGCCTTTTAACTATTTTTACTTAATTCTAATCCAGGGTAATAGTTATGGAGCTTCACGAGAGAATATTTGAGCTTGCATTAAACAGGTCAATCTTCATGCCTTCAAATGAGGTTTATGGCTCGGTTTCAGGCTTTTATGATTATGGGCCAATCGGTTTCCAGATAAAGAGGAACCTGGAGGAACTCTGGAGAAGGAGGTTCCTTGTTGAGGAAGGATTCCTCGAGATACAAAGCACAATAGTCACACCTGAGATAGTGCTGAAGGCAAGCGGCCACGTTGAAGAGTTTACTGACCCAGTAGTTTCCTGCAACAAATGCGGGGTGAAAGTGCGCGCAGACCACCTTGTTGAGCGGGCCCTCAATGTTAAATGGGACATGAAGCTGGAATCCATTGACAAGCTTATCCGTGACAATGGGATAAAATGCCCATCCTGCAAAGAAGGCGAGCTTTCGGATGCATACAACACTAACCTGATGTTTGAAACAGGGATTGGTGCGGATTCCTCGCCTGCATTCCTGAGGCCTGAAACCGCACAGGGAATCTTCACTTCTTTCCAGCGGGTATTCAGGAACAGCGGCTCCAAGCTCCCCATGGCAGTTGGGCAGATTGGAAGGAGCTTCAGGAACGAAATCTCCCCAAGAAAAGGATTGGTGCGCATGAGGGAATTTACCCAGATGGAGCTCGAATATTTTTTCAATCCCTCCAAGCCTGAGATTGAAGGATTCGATGGGACAAAGGAAAAGAAAATGCGCATGCTGAAGAGGGGTGCGAAAAAGCCGGAATGGATTACTGCTTCCCAGGTGGTGGAGGAGGGAATCGGCAACCAGATCATGGCATATTTCCTTGCAAAGGAGTGGGAGTATTATGTTGATGCAGGGCTGGACCCGGAAAAGATGTGGTTCAGGCACCTTGGGGAAGATGAGACTCCCCATTACTCAAAAAGCAACGTGGACCTGGAAGTGGAAACATCTTATGGGGTTGTGGAGATTTCCGGCAATGCATACCGGACGGACTATGACCTTTCCCAGCACAAGAAATTCAGTGGGGAAGGGCTTGAAGTTTTTGTGCAGGAGGAGGGAAAGAAAATCCTGCCTCACGTATTTGAGGTTTCGATGGGAACCGACAGGATGATCTTCTGCCTGCTTGAGCATGCATTCAGGGACAAAAGCGAGGGGAAGGAATGGGAGTGGTTTGATTTGCCTCCTGCTGTTGCACCATATGAAGTTGCAGTATTCCCCTTGATGAAAAAGCCCGAGCTCAAAATCCCAGCAAAGGAGATTGCATCTGGATTGAGGGAAGCAGGGCTCAATACCCAGTTCTCCCATGTGGGCTCAATAGGGAAGAGATATGCCAGGGCCGACGAGGCAGGGATCCCTTATTGCATTACTATAGATTACCAGACCCTGGAAGATGACACGGTTACGGTAAGGTTCAGGAATGATGGCCAGCAGGAAAGAATAAAGAAGGATGAGCTTGCTGCAAAAATAAAAGAATATAAAAAAGAGGGAAAATTCACACTTTGAGCAGTTCCTGAACTTTCAGGAGGTGCTCTTCTATAGGCTTTACTGCAACTTCAGTATAATCTTCTTTTTTGCTTACAATGTAAACGCTTTCCAGGTCGATTCCCCGGTTTGCCATTTTCCGGGTAAGCTTTCCGAGCTCCCCGGGCCTATTGGTCATCTTTGTTACTACGACATCTGAGACAACAATGCCTTTCACCCCTGGCGCTTTTTCAAGCGCTTTCCTTGCGCTTGTTGAATCATTTGTGAGCACACGGAAAACCGCCCTTCCGCCCTGCTCATATGCAGCAATTGCTTCAATGTTTATTCCAACTCCTCCGAGCGCTTCGGCTACGTTTGCCAGAGTACCTATCCTGTTGTCCGTCACAATGCTCAATTCTTTCATGCTTTTTCCTCCCGTAACTGAATTATTTGCAACCTCTTTTAAGCATATCAGCTGCAGGTGAGGTCCATTTCCATTTCCGAGACCACATACCTCATGGACTGGTTGCACACATAATCAGTGCATCCCGCAGCTGTGCTTGCCCTGCAGGTGCCATCTATGCAGATGTAACCAAATTCCCCTTCAGCTTTGTAATAGCTTGCCCTTGTCCCTGAAAGGTCCTTGGTAATTGCAAGTTTAGCTTCCGGAGGGAACTTCAGCACAGGCTCGTAGAAGCATTCCGGGCAGCTCCCCTCCAGCCAGAATCCGTTAAGGGATATGCTGTCATCCTCATCAATCTGCATCTTTTGGCCAAGGTAAAGAGTTTCAGCCATGAATGGGTCGGTTGCCTGGCTTGCAGGCACTCCTGAAGGATAAAGCTCTATGGTTATGTAGCTTCCCGGGCCAGCAGTGGGCTTGCATGCCTTTTTCTCTATGGGGTTGTCACTGACATTGCATCCAGCTATAGGGACATGCACACACTCATAATCGGGCCCGCCTGAGCAGAAATCTGTTGTGCAGGGGTCCCCATCTGCGCAGGGCGGGCATCCGGTATTTACACAGGCGCCTTCCTTGCATTCATAAACACATTCATGTGTCTGGTATTCCCATTCTCCATCGACGCACTGGAAATCATAATACAATATGTTGCCTTCGCAATGGTCGCTCATTTCAGGCGGGTTGCACAATGCTTCTTCTTCATATTCTTCTGGTTCCTGGTAAAGCTCTTCATAAAGGTAGTTTGGCTGGTTGTAAAGGAAAGGCGGCTCGCTATGCGCCTTTTCTTCCTCCTGAACACAGCCTGAAACCAGTAATAATGATGCGAAAGCCAGAATAAGAACGAATATCTTGCTTTTGCCTGCCATGCCTCCCTAATCAGAAGTGAGATTTAAAAATTGCGCGCAAAGCTTTCCCAGCACAAATGGATTTCAACCGAACCGGAATTATCTCCTGCCCAGAACTTTCATTAGCCAGGCCATTATGCCCTTTGCCTCTTCATCTTCTTCCATGTCCCCTTTCTTTGCTTTGGCCTTCTTTTCCCTGAGTTCCTTTACCCTGGAGTAAATCTTGCTCATCTTACGGCTTTCTTCCTCATGCACTTCGTTTCCCAGTGTTTCGTATTTTCTTCTTGCAAGCGAAGGGCAATTGTGGTTTCTTGGGTTCCGGTGGCCGATGCAGAATGTGCCCCCACAATATTCACACCTGTGCATTAGCTTAGGGGGTCTTTCCTTTAGGCAATACTTACATGATGTTTTTTGCATACAACCAACTCCTTCCCGATTGAACAAAAACAAGCAAAGGGCCAAACGTCTGTATATGCTTTATTGCATTCTTCTTTTAAACCCATCTGTCCTGTTTCAAAGGACAAAAATAAGCAGAAGCGCCGGGGGTGGGATTTGAACCCACGAATCCTTGCGGAAAACAGATTAGCAGTCTGCCGCCCTACCGGACTAGGCGACCCCAGCAAACGAGTATCTATTTACTATTGCAAAACCTAATTAAAGGTTCTTCAGGAACCCTCCAAGGAGCCCAAGCAGGATAAATGCAGGGAGGCAAACTCCCTCCAGTTTTTCAGTGCTCAGCAAATCCTCGCTGGACTCAGGAGCTGGCCCATCCGAATAACTGCAGGTGTGGGAAACGCACCGTTCAAATGAGAGGTACCCTCCAACGCAAAGCTGGATTTCTGCAGAATGGGTGTGCTGCTCCAATGGAAGCGGATATGAAACAGTAATTGTTCCTTCCTGCCCCGGTTCAATGTTCTTGGAATAAGTATCTCCTATGTGGAAGTTGCTGGAAACGCCCCCATCGTTCACGAACTGGACATCGTAGAACACCTGGTCCAGCTGCCTGTGGCCTTCGCAGGAGAGGACCCGGGGCTGTGGAGAGTCCTGCTGGCCTGTAACTATGCAAAATGAAAGCGAAACCAGGGTCAGGGCAAAAAGCAAATATTTCATAATACCACATAATGATTTTTCTTTGGGTGAACCTCATTGCGTGTAGCTCGGTAAATCGGGCCAGTGGGCCCGGGAGCTACACACAATGACCGCACCTTTCTCCGTGAGCTTTGCTCATGGGAAGAAATCGAATCGTGAACTTTGTTCACGAGAAGAAAACGAAGTTTTCTCAGAGATTTCTCAGATTTTCCCAAAAAGAAAGGGGAGATTGGACTTGCGGGGAATCGAACCCCGAGTCTCTGCCATGCGAAGACAGCGTCATACCGTTAGACTACAAGCCCAAAAAGAGAGAGATAAAAAAACAAAGAGTTACTTAATTACAACAAGCGGGGTCACTCCTTTTTCTAGCTCCTCTTTTGCAACATTTATGAAGCTCATTTCGGGAGTTACCTTTATCAGGGGCGGTGCACCCAGTGAAAGCTGGAGAGCACGGGCGCCCACAATTCTTGCAAGTTCAAACGCATTTAGATTTTTCAAGAATACCGACCTCATTTCTTTTTCTTTTTCTTGCCCCGCATAAGCTTGCCGATTTCATCCTTGAGCTTGGGCCTGGAGCCAGGCTCATCCGGGGGCGTATCTTTAATTTCCATAACCTTTTTTAACTCTATCAACTGGACCAGGATTTGCTTGAGGTAAAACAATTCTGTGTCTTCCTCTTTCGGAGGTTCTTCTTTTTCCTTTTTCTCCTGCTCTATTTTGTGCTTGCTCCTCTCCACCAGCTCCATTGTGTGCTGCACAAAGCTGTGGTAGTCGCCAATTCCATCGATTATCCCTTCTGATTCCCAGGGGTTGGTACCTGCAGTTTCTATCTTCACTGTGGCAACACCAAGCGCGCGCTGGAGGACATTCCTGTTTATGTTTACGTTCTGTATCTGGGCATAGGGGATAACAGTCCTTTCCTTATTGAGCACTCCCTTCCTTATCACCAGCCTCTTTTTCCTGAACTGGTAAGTATAATTGTGGTAGTTGAGCTCTATCCAGACCAGGTATGGAAGCAGGAGTAGCACGACGAGGGTAAAGAAGAAAAGAGGGAACATCCCTTTTTCAACGCCAAAGACGCTTTCTAGGGTAAAGCCTGCAACCAGCATGACGATTATCCATATTATGAGCCCTGCTGCAATTACTCCTATTGACCAATAGATGCGCACTCCTGGGTCCAGGTGGTAGACTGGCTCTCCTTCAAGGAGCCCATCAAGGTCACTGGTCGTTTTTCCTCTTTCTGCAAGGGTAAGCCTGTCTTCTTTTTCCCTTTCCACTTTTTCTTCCATCATGGGATCGTAGGGATTTGAACCCCAACATGCAGGTTTCTTCTAAAATGGGCATTTGCCCTCTGGAGCCTGCCGCGCTACCAAGTTACGCCACGACCCCGTCCCACGGAGTAAATTAGTTAAGAGAAGAGTTTAAAAATGCCCTCCCGGGAATGCATTTTCCAGGCATGCGGCGCACCCTAGCACATTTCCTTTACTTTTTCAATTATCCTGCCCACAACACTGTCTACAAATCCTTCCTGTATCCTCAGTGAAGCAGCGCGTGCGTGCCCACCCCCTCCTTCTATAAAATCAGGCATTTCTTCTTTCAGGGAGGAGATTATCTCGTTTGCATGCACGCCTTTTTCTATCGCACCGCTGTTTATCCGGAAGGAAAGGCCATTTTTCCAGACTCCCAGCACAACCGCGGGAGCATCCCCTGCAAGCTCGAATGCACGTGTAGTGATTTTCCCTTTCCCAGGGAAATCCTTGCTCTTTACCTTGTCTGCATCCACAGTGTAAACAGAAACAGGTCCGTCCAGCCTCTTTTTCATGCTTGCCTTTACATCTTCTGTAATCCTGTCCAGGGCTTCCCTCGCCTGCACAAGTACGGAGGAGTAAAGTTCCCTGTTTTCCAATGCATTCTTGTAAAAGTCCAGCTTGTTCCCGAAACCTGAGTAAGCAGCCATATAGTCAATTACTATTGCGGCTTCCCTGTCTTTTTCATCTATGGGAAGTATTGTGCTCTTGTCTCCTGCGCATGCAATGGGTGCAAGGCGCTCAACATCTGAAACTCCGCATGCGCGTGCAACCTCAACTGAGAGATACCCTGCAACATATGAGGAGGCACCCTCATCTTTGCTTACTGCCCATGGGCTCAGGAACAGGTGTGAATTCTCTTCAGCACCGCCTTCATTTGGGTGGTGGTCGATAATCATCACTTCTGCCCCGCTTGCCTTGAGTATTTTTAGGCCTTCCACACTTTCTGCACCGCAACCGAAATCCAGCAGGACCACAAGGGGGTTCTTCTCTCCCTGCAGGTTGCCTATGTCCCGCATCGCATCGTATACTGTATAATTTGCAGAATTCTGCTGTGAGGTGTAGGCCCTTATAATTTTTGTAATTGCAAGCGCCCCGGCGATGCCATCTGCATCATTGTGGAAGCGGAGGATTATGTGCCTTCCGAGTTTTTTTGCGGCAATAAGCTTCCTTGCGCACGAATAAATGCGCCCTTTGAGCTTTTCAGGTATTTCCCCGGAGGCTAGCAAAGGAACCTCCTTTATCTCCACACCTGATTCAATTTTTTCAAGTATTTTTGGGTATGCTTCTTCGCTTTTTTCAAGGGAGGAGACATCCAGCTTCATGAAGCCCCTGTCGTTATAAACCTTCCCGGAAACACGGAGGCCCTCCCCTGCATCAAAATGGGAGTGGCTTTCAAACTCAAGCTCCCCTTCGCCGTCAGTTATCTTGTAGATAGTGCTCCCCCTGGAGCGCATCCTCCTGGAGACAATGCATTCTTCATCCTTTATCTCTGTTCCTTCTCCAACGTTTCTGAAACTCATGATGGTATTTAGCTGGTATTATGCTTAAAAAGTCCTTCTTCCATTTTTCAAGCATGTACCGCTACCTTGAGCATACTGCGGATGAACTTCTTGAAGTTCAGGCAGAAACATTCAGCGATGCTTTGCATGATGCAGTTCTGGGCTCATTCGAGCTTATTGGAAAGGGGGAGAACGAAGAAACAGATTTTGAAGTGGAGGTCCATTCCCCAACCCTGAAAGATCTGGTTGTGGACCTTCTGCAGCAGGTTGTTGCGCAATGCGAAATAAGGGAGGTTTCACCCGTGGGCGTAACTGTGCTGGAGGTGAATGAGGATGAACCCATGGCCAGGGCGCTCATACGCGGGCAGAATGCGGTTCCCCCAAACGAAATAAAGGCAGTCACCTACCATTTGCTGAAAGTGGAGCAGAAGGAAGGGGACTGGCACTTCAATATATTGTTTGATGTCTAGCAGCTATTTCTTTACTCCGAGTATCTCCTTTGCACGGTACATGATCTTGCGTGCATCAGCAACCAATACTTCCCTTTCACGCATCAGCACTTTCCCGTTGCAGATTACTGAATCAACTGCATAGGGGAAGGTTGAATATACAATCTGGCTTATTGCATCGTTGAGAGGGGAGAATGCCAGGTGGGTTGTGGACAAAAGAATCAGATCTGCTTTGTTTCCAACCTTGATTTCCCCGGTGTGCTTGAGCCCGAGGGCATTTGCCCCGTTTTTTGTTGCCATTGCGAATGCGCGAATGTGGTCCATTGCATGGGGGTCGTGCCTTTCTTCCTTTTGCATCAGGCATGCGAGCCTTGCCTGCTCGAACATGCTGAAATTATAGTATGCTGCAACATCGGTGCCAAGGCAGACATTAACCCCTTTCTTCAGCATATATGGGGTATCAGCTGCCCCGCTTGCAAGAAGCATGTTTGAGCCCGGGCAGTGTGATACAGAAGCATTGTTTTTTGCAATCAGCCTGATGTCTTTTTTGGATGTCCAGACGCAGTGGGTAAGGAGGGTGCGCTCATTCAGAAGCCCGAGTTCGTCCAGGTGCTGGATACTGCTTTTTCCGTATTCTTTTCTTTCCCACTTTACTTCGCTCATGTTCTCTTCAGTATGGGTGCGGAAAAGGACCTTGTACTGGTCACAGATTTTTTTGCATCCCCGCAGCAGGTCATCTGTTGCAGTGATGCAGAACCGGGGAGTTACTGCATAGCTGAGCAGCCCTTTCTTCTGCCCATGCCATTTTTTCAGCAAAGACTTGGTTTCCTTCAGGCAGGCATCGGTGTCCTGCTGGAGTTCAGGAGGGGAATTGCGGTCCATAAGGGTTTTCCCTATCACTGCACGCATCCCGAATTTCCTTGCGGCCTTGAATGCTTCTTCCACATGGTGAACGGAAGTATAGTCAGAGAAGGTGGTAACTCCACAGTGGAGCATGTGGAGGTAGGCAGACTCTGCACAGGCCTTTGCCCTTTCTTTAGTGAGCTCCCCCTCCCATTTCCAGATATATTTTTTGAGCCATTCGAGGAGGCTTTCATCTGCAGTAAGCCCTTTTGTTGCAATCTGGAATGAGTGCATGTGCGCATCCACGAACCCAGGGCAGACAATGCGGGAATATTTGCCTATGGAATCCTCAAAATTGTACTTTTTGCGCATCTCGTCCCTTGGGCCCATGTCCTTGATTATGCCCTTTTCAATTGCGAGTGAATAGTTCTCCTTTATCCCTTCTGAAGTGATAACCCAGCCGCCCCAGATTTCATACATGTTCTGGACTTGGAAAACAACTAATTAATCCTTTTGCCTTTCGTATCTTACCCTTCTTCCCTCAATTAGGTATTTTCCTTTTGAGAAATTAGCCACAACCTTGCGCATGGTTGCATGTTCGAATGGAAGTATTTTTGCTGCAACCTCTTCAGGGGTTTTGCAGTCGTCTATGCGCACGCAGGTCTGCTCTATAATCGGGCCGGTGTCCATGCCCCCGTCCACAAAGTGTACTGTGCACCCGGAAACCTTTACCCCGTGCTCGAATGCGTCCTTTGCACCATTTGTTCCCGGGAATGAGGGAAGCAATGCAGGGTGGATATTGATTATCCTGTTTTCGTATGGGCCAAGGAGCTCCGGGCTGATGATGCGCATATAGCCCGCAAGCACTACCAGGTCCACTTTCTTTTCATCCAGGATTCTGCGGATTTCCTTGTCCATGTGCTCCCTGGACTCGAAGTTTTT
Organism: Microcaldota archaeon; assembly: GCA_014727975.1. Taxonomy (GTDB): domain Archaea; phylum Micrarchaeota; class Micrarchaeia; order Anstonellales; family Bilamarchaeaceae; genus CAIKOA01. The sequence continues at coordinate 23,536 of WJMK01000015.1, forward strand.
TCTTAGAACCACTTCAGAAGCAATCCCGTTTTTTTCTGCGCGCTCGATTGCGCCCGCATTCTCCTTATCTGTGATAAGAACAACTATTTCCCCGTCTATGTCCCCCTCCTTAATCCCATCAATAATACTCTGGAAATTGGAACCGCGGCCCGAAGCAAGAACACCTATGCGTATCATGACCCTACTTAGGTTAAAAGGGAATTAAATGGTTTTGAGTTTATGTAACCATGGTTACATATATTATTTCAATATCGAAGACAGCAATTCATAGGTGCGGGAGGTATCCCGCTCCTTTATGGCCAGTATTGTATCTGTATAGCAGGAAATAAACTCCACCACGTTTATCTCCTCGTGTGCAAGTGCATTCAGGATAAACGCAATAACTCCCGGAGTCCCCTCAATTTCTTCCTTGCTCTTTATTGTTACAAGATTCAGTTTTTCAGTAAGCAGCTTAATCCCCCGCTCCTTGCGCACCTTTTTCAGCTCCCCCTCATCTATAATATAAGTAATGTACTCTCCGCCCCTTGCATGGGTAATCGCCTTCAGGTCCAGCTCCTTCCTGGAAACAACCGCAGCCACTTTCGTCTGGATGGAAATCGAGCTTCCCTGCAGCACATCCAGTATTTTCTCTTCCCCCCCGATTTCCTTTTCCGCGAGTCTTTTGGATATACGGATAAGCGCAACCTTTACTGCATCAAACTTCTCCTCAGGCAACTCCAGCTCATCCAGAAACATGCGCGCAAGCGCACTGTGATTTATTATCCCGTATTTCAGCCCCTCCCTAAGTGAAGGCCGCCCCTTTACATAGAGCCATACAAGCTCGCTCAGCTTTTCCATAAGTTACATTTAGAACAAATACATTATATTTGTAACGTTTAGAGCAGAGGCTTTAAATAGCAGATTACTTCCCAAGAACCTCGTGATTGTTATGAGCCAGAACAAGAAAGTGGTATTGGCCTATTCAGGAGGGCTGGATACGTCCTGCATCCTGAAGTGGCTCCTGGATGAAGGATACGAAGTCATAGCCTACATTGCGGATGTGGGCCAGGAAGAGGATTTTGGGGCTGCAAAGGAAAAAGCCCTCAGGATTGGCGCCTCCAGGGTCCATATAGAAGACATGAAGGAGGAATTCGTAACCCATTACATATTCCAGGCTCTTAAGGGGAATGCGGTATATGAGGGCAACTATCTCCTTGGCACTGCCCTTGCCCGCCCCCTTATTGCAAAAAAGCAGGTGGAGATTGCACAGAAGGAAGGCGCAAAATACGTTTCCCACGGGGCAACAGGGAAAGGCAATGACCAGGTGCGCTTTGAGTTTACTTATTTTGCCCTGGACCCTTCCCTGGAGGTTGTCGCACCCTGGAAAACAAAATCTTTCCTGGACAAGTTCAAGGGGAGAAAGGACCTCCTCGAATATGCAGAGGAAAAAGGAATCCCGGTAACCGCAACCCATGGAAAGAGCTACAGCGAGGACGACAACCTGATGCACATAAGCCACGAGTCCGGAATCCTTGAGGACCCTGCAGCACCCTGTCCGGAAAATGTTTACAGCAAGGCGAAACTCCCCAAGGATGCACCGGACAAGGAAACGAAAATTAAAATCCACTTCAAGGATGGGCTTCCCGTAAAAGTGGAAAATTTAGAAGATGGAACAGTTGCGGAGAACCCCCTGGAGCTTTTCCAGTACCTGAACAAACTTGGAGCAGAGAACGGAATCGGCATGCTGGATAT
>WJMK01000016.1 GCA_014727975.1 Microcaldota archaeon
AACGGGTAGAATACTCGAGCTCTGTGCCATCTTTCTGGAGGATTCTCCCGATTAGCTCGAGCCTGAACGGTTCTTCGTAAAAAAGCATAGCTATTCCTCCTTTCTGGAAGACTCTGCATCCTTTTTGTGCTTCCCGAATTCAACCCTGCGGTCAAGCTTGTGGGTAACTACGAGCTTCTCTTTCTTGAGCTTGGTAAGAAGTATGCGGATAAAAACAACGAATTCCTGCCTGTCGGCACGGTATTTCTTGAGCTTTCCTTCCATCTCGTCCATAAGCTTGTTCAGGCGTACATAAAACTTGGAGCTCAGGTGCTTCATGCGGTCCGGGTCGTTCATTGTTTCATAGAGAACCTGCTTGATTACCTGCATCTTTTTCTCAAGCTGCCTTGCCTCTTCATCCTCATGCTCTATCTTCACTTCTAGGTCACGGGCAATAAGCGCAATCTCTTCCCAGCTCTTGTCCCCAACCTTGTTGAGGAGGTCCTTGTGTATGTCCATCCGCTTATCTATTCAAGGCAAATCTATTAAAATTTACATACCAAAAGAAACCCCATGCTCCGGCCCCTCCAGAAGTTCATTAACAAGCACTTTACAGAGCTTACTAAAGAGGAGAAGGAGGAAGTAGTTGAGGGGCTGAGGAAGGGGGCATACCCTTCAAACGACTTCTATCTTATGACCGGGCTGGCAGCAGTGATTGCAACTCTCGGGATAATTACCGGAAATACTGTAGTGGTAATAGGGGCGATGGTGGTGGCGCCCCTGATGCTGCCTGTGCTTTCGTTCTCCATGGCAGGGGTAAAGGGAGACCTTGCAATGTTCAACCGCTCCATAAAAGGGGAAGTGAAAGGTGCGCTACTTGCAATACTGATTGCAATAATTGTTTCATACATCATGCCTGCATACGAGCTGAATGAAGAATTCCTGCTTAGGACTGAGCCAACGCTCCTGGACCTTGGGATTGCTTTTGCAAGCGGGCTTGCAGGCGCATATGCAATAGCAAAGAGGCTGGATTATACCCTTCCAGGGATTGCAGTATCAGTAGCTTTGATACCTCCTCTTTGTGTGGTCGGAATATCAATCGGATTGAGGCTGGGGCTGGAATTCACCCTTGGGGCGCTTTTGCTGTTTGTTTCCAACATAATCGCGATAAACCTCGCGGGATATATTGTATTCTGGATGGTTGGGCTGGGCCCAACCTGGTACTGGGACGAAGAGGAAACAAGGAAAAAGATATACAACTCTGTTGCATTGATGCTTTTGGTTGCAATTCCCCTTGGCTGGATAATGTGGACAAGTGTTGAGGAAAAATACCTAGTGAACGAAACAAGGGACGTGCTGGAAGGGCAATTATCCGGGATAAAGTATGCAAAAATAACCGGGATAAGCCATTTCGTGGAAGAAGGAAAATGGCACATAATCGCTGAAATTGAATCCCCTGCGATGCTGGACTCGGAAAGGGTTGCGGAGATGCAGTATGCGCTTAGCGAACGCCTTGAAAAAGAAGTGGACCTGGAGCTCAAAATTACGCTTATTCAGGCTGTAGACGCTGGAGATTAGGCGACTTTTAATTAGTTATGGTCTTAAATATCAACTCCGAAGGACCCGTAGTCCAGTGGTTAAGACGCCACTCTCACAACATTTCTTGAGAACTTCCCCAAGAAGTGTGGGCACAGTGGAGATCCCCGGTTCGATCCCGGGCGGGTCCAACCGAACCGCGGAGGGGGGCACCCCCTCCCCAGTTTGAGGTTCCTCCTGACCCTCCCCCGCGGAGGCACGGAGTAATACATGCCAAGGTAGCTCAGTTGGTTAGAGCGCCAGACTCATAAGGGGATGGTTCTTTTATGAGTACTGAGGCAACACGAAAGTGTTCCTGCCGATGACTGAAATCGGCGCTCTGGGTAATCTGGAGGTCGAGGGTTCAAGTCCCTCCCTTGGCATTTCTTGATGGTGTTGGAAAGATGAGCACTATGACAAACATTCGGCTGACTTTGACAGGGAAGCTTTCCGTCTTGAGGGATTACCCACTTTCATATATTTATGCAGCCAAGAACAAGGGGGCTTTCGACAACGTAAAGAGATATTGTACTTTCATAGGATACCCTAGAAGCGGGCACACGCTAGTGGGCTCATTGGTGGACGCACATCCAAACGCAATAGTCGCGCATGAACTAGATGCACTTGATTACGTTAACAGGGGTTTTAGCAAGGAAAGGATTTTCTCACTACTATTGGAGAAATCCAGGAGGTTCGCAAAAAGAGGGAGGGAATGGACCGGGTACAGATTTGAAGTCCCGGACCAGTGGCACGGGAAGTTCAAAAAGCTTGAAGTGATAGGGGATAAAAAGGGCGGAGGCAGCACGAAGTGGCTTGGAGAACACCCAGAATTGATAGACAAGCTCAGGAAAACGGTTGGGGTGGAAACCAAGTTCATACATGTTTTGAGAAATCCGTATGACAACATAACTACGTGGTCGATCCGCAGAAATATGCCGCTTGAAGAAACCATAGAGCGATACTTTTCCCTTGCCAAAATGAACAAAGGACTCAAGGAAAAATTGGGGGGGGACATTTTTGACATAAGGCATGAGGATGTGATACTTAATCCTAAAAACGAAATAACGAAGATGTGTGATTTCCTGGGACTTGATGCAACTGATGAATACCTACAGGATTGCTCTAACCCCATTTTCAAAAGGATAAGTAAGACACGGAAGAAGATCAATTGGACACCCAATTTAATAGAAAAAGTAAGTGAAAAAATGAAAGAATATCCATTCCTAAAAGGATACTCATACTACAACTAAAGCCCGGATTCACTCCTGAGTTTTTCAGCCATATCTGTTTTCTCCCAGGTAAAGTCCGGGAGCTCACGGCCAAAGTGCCCATATGCTGCAGTCTGCTTGTAAATCGGGCGCAGCAAATCAAGCGTCTTAATCATGTCTGCGGGCTTGAACGAGAAATTGTTCAGGATAACTTCCTCAATTTTCTCAACCGGAACCTTGTTGGTGCCGCGTGTATCAATGAACACGGAAAGTGGTCTTGCAACCCCAATTACATAAGAAATCTGGACCTCGCACTGGTCAGCAAGCCCTGCTGCAACAATATTCTTGGCAACGTAACGGCCCATATAGGAGCCGGAGCGGTCAACTTTAGAGGGGTCCTTCCCTGAGAAGCAGCCGCCTCCATGGTGGCCGCGCCCTCCATATGTATCAATTATGATTTTGCGACCGGTAAGACCAGAATCGGCTGCGGGGCCCCCAAGCACGAACTTCCCGGTTCCGTTTACATGCACAATCGTGTTCTCATCAAACATATCCCCGCAAACCGGCTTAACCACATGCTCAAGAACATCTGCTTTAATTTTCTCGAGGGTAACATCTGGGTCATGCTGGGCTGCAATCACCACAGTGTGCACGCGGGCGGCCTTATGGTCCTTGTATTCAATTGTTGCCTGGGTTTTCCCATCCGGGCGCAAATAAGGGAGGGTGCCGTTCTTGCGCACCTCCGCAAGCTTCATTGCAAGCTTGTGCGCAACCATTATTGGAAGGGGCATAAGCTCTGGGGTTTCCTTGGTCGCAAACCCGAACATTATTCCCTGGTCTCCTGCACCCTGCTCGTGCTCACCGGATTCATCAACACCTTGGGCAATGTCCGGGGACTGTGGGATTATAGAGGAAAGCACACCTACGCTGCGGTGGTCAAAGTGGTACTCCGGCTTTGTGTAGCCAATCTGCTCAACTGTGTCACGCACAATTTTCTGCACATCTACATATCCCTTGGTGGTTACTTCCCCAAAGGCCATTACAAGTCCGGAGGCGGCTGCAGTCTCTGCAGCAACCCTCGATTCCTTGTCCTGCCCCATCAAGCTATCCAGGATTGCATCCGAAATCTGGTCGCACACCTTGTCCGGGTGCCCTTCAGTAACCGATTCTGAAGTAAATAAGTAATTTCTAGAAGACATAATCAAACCTCCCAACTTTAGAGGAATTAAGCAGGAACTCTATAAAAAGCTTGGTGCATCAAATTAGCACGATGGAGACACATCGAAGCTACCCCCGGATGGCATACCAGTTATCTTCCAATAATAGCAAAAAGGAACAACCGTCTGGGGGCGTAGGTGGTGCCCACAAAAATAATGCTCCAAATATCCACAAAACCAAAAAGGCGGGCAGCACTAGCTTCAATGTGTCTGGGAAGAAGCCCATACTGGAAATCCTGGTTGCATTAATTATAGGGGCAACCGTGCTGCTCCTTAGCGACCAGATTGCGGCCCTGGGTGACTGGGGGTATGTAGGCGCATTCCTTGTTTCCATGATGGGCTCTGCAACAATACTTGTGCCAGTACCGGGTTGGGCAGTGGTTGTGGGGCTTGCAAAAACCCTGGACCCGCTTACCCTGGGGATTGTAGCGGGGCTGGGGTCGGCGATAGGGGAAATCACTGCATACTTGTTTGGAAATGGGATTGGGAGGATACTGGAGGAGAAAAGCAAGGATTTTGAAAAGCACAAGAAGTGGATGAGGGAAAATGACGTTTGGGCGATTTTCGTGCTCTCCTTCCTCCCGAACCCGGTTTTTGATGTTGCAGGGCTTGCTGCAGGGGCGGCAAAAGTGCACTGGCTAAGGTTTGTGGGAGTGTGTGCAGTGGGAAGGGTGCTTAGGTTTGTTCTGTTTGGGTATGCAGGATATGCGCTGTTCAATGGGCTCTAAATCAAATAGAAAAACACTGAGCAGGCCAGGGGAATACTGAGGTTGTCATCTATTCCTAGGGGAAAGGATTCTACAAATGCCGCGAACAAGGCAAGCGGAACTGCAGCCCAGCCCACAAAAAAGAAGCAGGGAAGCGAGAAAAGGACAAAGCCTAGTGTGCCTTCCAGGGTTTTCTTCTTGTTGTACGGAAGCAGGAGTCTTCCCCTGCGCCCGAATATCGTGGATGCTGCATCCCCGAATGCAAAAACTGCAACCGCGGATGCAAGATAATTGATGTCATGTATGAGCAGGCAGGAAAGCAAAAGCCCCACCACATACCATGCAGAGCCATAGCCCGGAAGCGGGGCATGCTTCCTTTCAAAGGTTTCCACGAACCAGGTGGCTATCGGCACCCGGATTCCGCGCACTACAAGGTTTATGAGCAGGAGCCCCACAAAAAGGATTGTGGAAAGGAAATAGATGGTTTTGGAGCGTCCGAAATTAAAGAGAATCAGGAGAAGGAGCACCCCGAGAACCACATGGAAAAGCTGCCTGTTTATTTCACGCAACGTACCTACCCCACAGCACATCAGTTGCATGGTATGCGATTGGCGCAAGCACAAGCGCGCCTGCAATATCCTCGAATGTGTGCACCCCTAAATAGAAACGGCTGACCGCAATGAAAAATGCAAAAAGCCAGAAAACCGGGAAGCTCTTCTTGTCTAAAAATGCAATCATCAGCAGGAATGCAACTGCAGAATGCCCGCTGGGAAAAGAATATTCCATAAGGGGGAAGGCAGGGCACCCGTATTCCGCCTCTATTCCTGTGCAGGGCCTTTCCAGGGCAAAAAGGTTCTTCAGGGCAATCACCATAAGCGAAACCACGATTATGCCAAGGATTATTTTTTTGCGCTTTTCCGGGCGCTTTTCAAAAAAGAAGAGCAATGCTCCCACTACAATGAAAAAAATTACTTCATTTCCAAGCAAAAGGAAAATCTGGGTCAGTGCGGAAATCAGTAAATCCATCACAGGAGGGTTGTGCCTGAAAACAGATAAAAGAGTATTGTGCTTGCCATGGAAAGCGCTGCAAAATAGAGGAGCTCTGAGGACTTCCTGCTTTCGGTTTCAGCTATGAAGTGGGATGCAAGGAATGAATAGAGGATTAAGTAGGCGGGAATCGTGAGGGCTGCAGTCGGGACTATTGAGCTTTCCCCTCCTATTGCATCAGAAATTTCGGAAATAAGGGAAAGTGAATTGCCTAAAACTAATGGGAGGATGAATGCGCCAAAAATAAGCGTGTACTTCTGCATGGAAAGCGCATTCCTGCGCTCCCTCCTCAACTCAAAGAGGCGAAAGAGGTCCTCGGCCATCAGGCTTACATAATTGCCTGCATCAACCCCAGCTTCAAATAAATAGGTGAAAAAGGTGGAAACCCTCTTCAGCACCAAAGAGGAATTCCTCTTCCATAAATCGTCCAGGACTTTTGCGGGCTTTATGTTGGCATGGAGCTGCTTAAGGGAAACGGAAAGCTCGTTTGCGAGTTGGGGATTGGAGGACCTGCGCATTGTGGAAAATACGGATTCCAGGCGCCCGAGCTTGGAGTTTCCTGAAACGGAAAGGAGCGCATCCGGGAGGGAATCCTCAACAGCTTCCCGGTATTTTTCCCTTTTGTAGCGCGGATAGAAATATGCTGCGGAGCCAAGGAGGGTTGCAAACAGGATTATGATTTTTATTAAGGGGTTTATTTCCAGTAAAGAGAGCAGCACAAAGAGGCCGGCTAAAGCCAGGGGAAGGATAAACTGTGGTGAGCCCTTTCTTTTCTCCTCCAGGGAATGGGAGGGGGAAAGCATGGAAGAGAAGGAAAGTATTGCACCGGAAAGGAGCGGGAAGCCCACAAGGAAAACAAGGATGAAAGAGAGGGGGTCGGTTTCTGAGGCAAATACTGCTTTTCCAAGAACGGAGAAAATAAGGTAGACGGCAGGAAGGATTGTGGACGCCGCAATAAACAGGAGGGAAAACATTGCCTGCTTGGAGGAGAACTCCTTCATGCGGTGCTGCTGCAGGAAAAACATGTCATCAGATATTTTCTTTATGGATTCCGCACCCCCTCCTGTTTCGTATGCGGAAAGCACCTGGGAAACCGCGCGCTTTATCTCTAAAGAATCAAACTCCTTTGCAAGGGAAGCGAGTGCTGCTTCCACCGTGGCGCCACGCTTGATTTCCTTTACTGCTGCGCTTAGTTCCCCTGAAATTGCAAAATTCTCGCTGGAAAGGGTTTCCAGGGCAGTATGGAAAGGGATTTTCAATTCCAGGAGCATACTGAGGGTGCGCAGGAAAAGGGGGAGCTCGGCTTCCACTTCGGATTTCTTTTTGTTGAATGCAAGTTTGGGGAGCAGGAGCAGAAGGAGGAAAACCAGCAGGAAAAGCAAGGGGAACGCAGCAACAAAAAAGAGAAGGTTTCCCAGGAAAAACAGGGAAACTAAAAACGCAATAGGAAGGGAAAGCACGAGGCAGAGTGCAGTGTATTTTGCAGGGTCTGCGCCGAACTTGGAGGCATAGAGCGCATTACTGGATTTGATTGGAAGAGGGGGAAAACACTCCGAAAGCTCAAGCAGTTTTTCAAGCATCTCATAACCCATAGAACTTATCCTGGAATGAATCAAAGAACTCCTGGAAATCCTGGTTTTTCTTTATGAATTTCTCCCTGGAGGAAAATTCTTTTTCAAATTGTTTTGCAGAAAGCCCCAAAGAAGAGCAGATTGCTTCGGAAAAGGATTTCAGGTTGCCCTGTTTCCAGGAATCGGTTTTTGGATTGTAGGTGTAGAGGGGCTCTTTGGAGTGCCCGAAACAGAGCTCAGTCATCCTGCGCATCTCCGTATTTTTCTTGGTTTTGGGGTTGTAGCGGAGCATCCTCCTTTGCACAAGAATTGCATCTATGCTGTTGAAATCCAGCTCGCTTACCCCAAAAAAGGAGAACCTCCTTAAAGTTTCGGGGCTGCTCTGGGCATGGAAGGTTGCATAGCAGCCGCGGGCCTGCCCACCTAAAAGGGAATCAAAAAGCGCTTCGGTTTCCGGGCGGTTGCGCACCTCCCCTACCACGAAGCGGTCGGGGCGCATGCGGAGGGTATCGTAAACCAAATCCTTCAGGGAAACACCCATCTCATCGTTTGCAACAAGGCGGACCTGGTGGGCGTGCGGGATGGAAATTTCCGGGCTTTCTTCTGCAAGCACCACGCGCTCGTTCCGCGGAATAAAGGAAAAGAGCATATTGAGGGTGGTGGTTTTCCCGCTTGCAGTGTTCCCGGAAACAACCAGGGACATGTCCGCCTGCATGATGAAGGAAAGGGCTGCGAGGGCGCCTGGGGGCATGGTTTTAAGCGAGATTAAATCCGAGGGGGAAAAAGGCTCTTCGCTGAATTTGCGCAGGGTTAATTCCCCTTCAGAAAGCGGGGGAAGGGTTGCGTGGAGGCGGGAGCCATCCTGCAGAATGGTATTGAGCTTGGGCTTCTGGAGCGTGATGCGCCTCCCTAAATGCTTGGCCATCTTATTCACAACGTCCATTAAAGCCCGTTCATCAGTAAACATCGCATTTACGGATTTCCAGCCTTCCTTCCTCACAAATACATATGCGGGCTTGTTCAGGCCCACAACTGAAACTTCCTCAATGGAAGAATCCCTGAGAATTGGGTCAAGAAAAGCAAATCCATAGATGTGCAAACGCGCCATTTCTGAGAGATATTCAAGCTGGTCATGGTCAAGGATTATGCCCTCGGCTTCCGCATGCTCGAAAAGCAATTGCTTCAGGAGCCCGGAAACATCCTTTTCAGAGCCGAACTCACTTCTCCTTGCCTCTTCCCTGAACCTCTCTTCCACAAGGGAAATTACCTGCTCCTCCTCCGCGCTCAGGCGGGGGAGCATTAGCTCATAGTCACCTTCATTAAGTATTTTCCATCCTAGCATCCAAAACAACCCTGTCTCCTTTTTTGAACCAGGCAGCGCGCTTCTCATCAATCTCCAGCAGGTAGCGGGCAGGCCCGGAGTTCTGCCTGTGGAGTTCAGAAGGCACAACTCGGAATTTGTCCACTACTTCCCCTGAAGAAGAAATGTAAATTGCATAAAATGCAGAAGGCACAAAGAAAGAGTGTATTGGGTGGATATCGTCCCTGAAGAAATCAAAAAGTATTGGGATTACCTCCCTGCGGAACATCAGGCCGCGTATCTGTGATAGTGGGGTGCATGCTTTTTCGCATGTTACCTTTTTCCCGTTTCTTTTGTTTTCCACAATCATTTACCGAACCTTCTTTGGGCCATTTCATAGAACCTCAAAGCATCGCCAAAATCTCCTCTTGAAAAATCAGGCCAGAGCTTTTCAACAAAATAAATCTCGCTGTAAACGGTCTGCCAGGGGAGCAGGCCGCTGAGCCTTTTTGCCCCGGAAGTGCGTATCACCAGGTCCGGGTCCGGGAGCCCCGCAGTATACATGTGCTTGCTGAGCATTTCCTCAGTAACCTCTGTAGCGCCTTCATTGAGCGCAGAGTTCACTGCGTCCACAATTTCCGCCCGCCCCCCATAGGCAAGAAGGAGGTTGAGGGAATATTTTGTTGCCCCCTTGGTCATCTCCTCCACCTTGTTGAACATCTGGGTAATCTTCTCAGGGAAAAGGGAGGTGCGGCCAAGGAAGCGCACCCGCACATCCTTCCTCAGGAGCTCATCTTTCCTGGTTATTGCAGCAAAAAGGTCTTTCTCAAAAAGCCCGAAAAGGCTGGAAACCTCTTCAGAATCCCGCTGGAAATTCTCCGTGGAAAAGCCCCACATGGTCACCATGGGGATTTCCTCTTCCATGCACCATGCAAGCACATCGCTGATTTTGCGTATCCCTGTTTCATATGCTTCCTGCCTGGGGATTCCGTTGAGCTCGCCCCATCTCCTGTTTACGGTCCTTAAAAGGAAATTCCGTCAGGGATGATGGCAATATGCTTTGGCTTTTTCATTTCTTTACCAGCTCTTCATGTACTTGATGAAATCAATCAGGCGGTTGGAGTACCCATACTCATTGTCATACCAGGAAACCACCTTGACCATGTTCCCGGAAACATTCGTGAACTCAGAGTCCACAACCGAGGAGTGGGGGTTCCCGATTATGTCCACAGAAACAAGGGGCTCTTCAGAGTACTGGAGAATGCCCTTGAGCGGTCCTTCTGCAGCTTCCTTAAGCTTCGCATTCACTTCCTCTTTTGTGGCGGGTTTCTCAACCTCCACAGTAATGTCGGTAATGGAACCGTTTACGACCGGGACACGGAGGGAAAACCCATCCATCTTCCCCTCAAGTTCCGGGATTACCTTGCCGATTGCCTTCGCGGCTCCGGTAGAGGTAGGAATAATGGAAACCGCTGCTGCACGGGCTCTCCTCAAATCCTTGTGGGAGCCGTCCAGGATCCTCTGGTCATTTGTATAAGCGTGGGTAGTGGTCATGAAGCCGCGCTTCACATTGAAATTCTCGTTAAGCACCTTCATTACTGGAGCAAGGCAGTTAGTGGTGCATGAAGCAAGGGAAAATACTTTTTCCTCCTTGTCCGCGGATTCCATGTTCACTCCCGGGACAACCATCGGGCAGTCCTTTCCGGGAGCGGAAATAATTACCCGCTTTGCGCCCGCATCCAGGTGTGCCTGCACATCCGCCCTTGAGCGGAACCTTCCGGTTGACTCGATTACCACGTCAATTCCGTTTTCCCCCCAGGGGACTTGTGAAGGGTCAGTTTCCCTTGTCCATTTGATTTCATACCCGTTTACCACAAGGGCGCCTTCCTTTGCCTCGACAGTTCCTGGAAACTTCCCCTGCGCAGAATCATACTTGAATAGATGGGCATTGGTAGCCACATCGCTCCTTGTGTTAATCATTGCAACATCAAAATCCCTGCCAAGGGCTCCCTGCTCAAATGCAGCGCGGAGGAACATCCTCCCTATCCTTCCAAAACCTGAAATTCCTACTTTCATGTCTCCCACCTAAAGAATAGACTGAATAACCATTGTAAGCCAATATTTAAAAATAGCTTCTGGGAATCCTTCTTGATGCAGGGCAAGCTTATTGTGGCAATAGTTTTTCTCATTTCACTTGCAATGGTTGCAGCATCCGGAATCTGGGTGCTGGAGGCAAGCGGAAACTGGATTTACCTGGCTGCGGCTTCCCTGCTTATTGCACTATTCTCCCTTTTCTTCAATGTAAGCGGGGCAGTGTACATCACGGAAGCGGAAAGGGTGGACAAAGGCATCTCTGAAGCAAAAGAAGGCCTGGGCAAGGTAGTTGTGGGGGTTCCAACATGCAGCCCTGAGCTCAAAACGCTTAGGGAATCCATAAGGTCCATAAAAAAGATGGAGTATGCGGGAGAAATGGAAATAGTTGTATTGGACGATACGGAGGATGGAGAGTATACACGGAGGGTGAGGGAGGTTTGCAGGGAAGAAGGGGTGGGGCTCCTGCACCGGAAAGCCCCAAAAGGAGGAAAAGGGGGGGCGCTCAACAACCTGCTCCAAAAAACAGACGGGGATTTTCTTGCAATTTTTGATTATGATGAAATAGTGGGCAACACTCTTTTCCTGGAAGAGGGCATGGGGCACTTCAGGGATGGAAAAGTAGCATTTGTTCAGACAAACAAGGAGTGCGGGGGCAAAGGGATATTCGAGCGGGCAGCCAACTATACAAATGCAGCATTCGTAAACCTTATCCAGCCCATAAATACAAAGAAGGGAGTTGCATTGTTTACAGGCTCATGCGGGATTTTCCGCACTTCTGCGCTGAAGGATGCGGGAGGGTTCCCGGACTCCGTGATTGAGGATGTGGCAGTTTCACTTAAGCTGAAATGGAAAGGGTGGAAAGGAAAGCATATTCCCAGGGTTTATGCCGTAGGGGGGCCGGTAAGCAGCTTCCAGAGGTTTTCTGAGCAGCACATGAGGTATATCGCAGGGGTTACTGCGCTGCTTCCGGAATACGCAAGAAACATATGGAAATATCCGCTGGAGCAGCAGATGATTATGCTGGTCCATGCTTTGGGGCTGCACTATGTGGGGCTTGTGCAGCTTGCTGCATGCGCAATTGCTGTCCTTTCCGCAGTCCATGGGGTTTACTGGGGGCAGGCTGCATCGCTCGCATACCTTGCATCCACCCTGCTCTCCCTGCTTTTCCTTTCCAAGGTGTATGTTGGCTCCTTGAGGGTAGGGGTGGTTGCATACCTGCTGAACTATTCCATAATTGTGCCAAGGATACTTGCAACAATAAGCTCGGTCTTTGGAAAAATGAGGTTCGGTGCGCCTTCAGCAGCGCTTGCCTCCTTTCTGCAGCTTCTGCTCAGCATTGCGCTTTTCGCGGTTTTCTGGGAAAGCGGATGCCTTGCAACTGCATGGTGGGGCCTGCTTTTCCTTTCAAATCCCCTGCTGCTACTGGCCAAGAGATAGGTGGTCGCTCATGAAGCGGCTTTCCAGCTCCTTTGCAACGCTGTCCGGCATAACCAGGTAATACTTTTCTTCTGAGAGGATTACTTCGCAGCCCTGGGTAACCTCCCCTCTTGGAGGATACTTCCCATATGGGTAAAGGCGGAAGCTTGCGCCCCCTGAAAGCTTCAGGATTGCAAAGGGGATTGTGGTCTTTTTCTCTTCTCCTGAAAAATGGATAATGCTGACATCCGCAAGATTGTCGTGTATGTTGTCTATGTCCAGGGGAGCTCCGGTTACAGCTTCATGGGCCAAAAGGATGCGCCTTGCCCCTTCCACTGTATCCGGGAGGTACCTCCCGAGTGAAGAAATGTCAACAAGGTGCGCGCTCTGCTCCTCCACGCCTTCTATTGGGGGAGGGGGCGCGGTGCTTATCCTCTGCAATACTGTTTTTACCTTGCCTTCCACCGGGAAAAGGCAGAAGGGCTTTCCCCCCTCCCCAAGCGGGCCCAGGGAAAGATATGCATCATGGATAAATGGCGCAAGCTTCGGGTCCTCCGCAAGCGTCCTTGGGAGCCTGTCCCCAAAAACAAAATAGCTGGCCATTATCGGGGGCTGTTTTTTTCCTTCCTTGCGCGGAGGGTCTATATACTGGGGATCACACTCAATGAGCACAATGGGCATGTCCCAGAACCACCTCCTTTCTGCGCCCCTCATGGATTTTACAACCCCGAGCACAAAACGGGAAGAGTCTCCCCCGGTTATGGGATTCAGCAGGCTGTTTTCCGAGATTCTTGCAGAAAGCACCCTGAGCAGCCTCTTTGTCTTTTCCGTAGTTGACATCCGCTTCGTAATGTCCACCGGCCCCTCATCAAGTATGCTGTGGGGCGTGCGCTGGGGGCTGCCGGAAGCTGGGCTCTCTGCTTTACTATGGGGCTGGCGGTCGCTGGGCGCCATGGAGGGAAAATGCAGGAGGAGAATTAAAAATGTTGTGGGGCAGATAAAGGAATACTTGTTTTAGGGCCCGTGGTCCAGCGGTTAAGACGCTACCTTGACATGGTAGATATCCCCGGTTCGAATCCGGGCGGGCCCATCACTTTTTGGAACCTGAGTAAAAGAAGAAGTAATGAATATCAGCCTTATGCAGAGAAGTAATATCTCTCAAAAAACGTGTATTCATTTTCTAGCTTTCTTAAACCACTAGATATTTTGTTTGAAGATTGGAGACTGACAAGTGCTAATTTTATCTGGCGGGCATCTGAATCAAGTTTTCTAGCAAGTTCCAGAACACTTAGCCCTTCGGGATGGTCGGCTAGTAGTCTAAGTATTGATCTTGCTACTGGGACTTGATTCTCCACCATTTGCTGCATAGTAACACCATAACTGTTTCGTAAAGATAATTTTTAAAACTTACTACTTTTTCAAAGATTCCATAAACTCACGAAGGTCAGTAAATACTATATCTGGTTTGGTAGTAAATGCTCCATAATCCCTCTTTCCAGATTTTACACAAACCGTTTCAATTTTGGCATTTACTCCGGCTTTGATGTCACTCTCGCTATCTCCTATCATTACGGTATCTTTAGGGTTGATACCAAGATGGTCAACAAACCCAGGAAGTTCATCGATTTTATTCTTAGTGACAAATACTGACTCCACCTTTTCTTCGATATCAGTAATCATTGCTTTTGTGTGTTGGTAATTGCATCTGCCCTGGGTAACACAGTATGACATCGCGCCCAATGACGATAACGTGTTTAAGACTTCAAATGCATATGGAAGTGCCATTAAGCAGCTATTTTTGGTCTTTTTGAAATTGAAGAAAAGGCGTGCTGCCAATGAATGCTCATGGTGCTTCAGTTTCAGATCTCTTACTTCTGGGGAGTTACAATATTCTTCAAAAACTTCAGCATCATAATCAAAAAATTTGCGTTCTCCCTCCTTGGTCTTAGTTGAGGAGTATATTGAGCGGAGGTCCGCAGCAAATTTATCAAAGGAAGGAAAGCTATTGCTGGCTTCCGTACTTTCAGAAACCAGTTTTCTATAAGCCCTTGCTAGCCCCATCTCTGTAGCTTCCCTTGTATTGATTAGAGTATCGTCCAGATCAAACAAAAAAAAATTTTTGTCGGATAGAGCTACCATTAAACGATGTAATTGTTGGGATAATTATTAATTTATGATGGTTACGTAAAAGTTGATCAGAAGAACCAGGGCAGGAAATTCATAAGGAATGCTGCAATGCAAATCCACATTATTGCCTTTGGAATCATCTTATTTTCTATGTTCAGCTCAACTAAGCGGTACCCGTCAAACAGTGGAAGGGGAAGCAGGTTCACAATCCCTATAATGAAGTTGAGGCAGAAGATGAGGGCAAGCAGCCTGAACAGGAAATCCAGCGGGAAAAAGTTGTAGTGGGTATAAGGCGCCCAGGAAAGCGGCACATAATTTATCCCAAGCATCCCTTCCTCATTTGTAACCATGCTGATTTCCCCGCGGTCCGTTTCCAGGAGCACCTCCTCGCCTGCGGTGAAATTGAAATCGTGCACTCCGTTGACTTCAACACCATTTACGGAATAGATTACTGTTTCCTCTTCCATCCCTCCGAGCACAAGCCATCCGGTTTCCTTTAAGGGCTCGGTTATGAAGAGGAAGCCAAAGAGCAAAATGAAAACAATTGCTGCAGTGAAGAGGTTGGCGGTTGAGCCTGCAACAATTACTCGGGTCTGGATTTCCCTGGGTTTTGTAACCAGGCGCTTCTCATCCGGCTCCACAAATGCGCCTACCGGAACTATCCCAAAGAATGCAAGGCCTGAGGAGAGCAGCGGGACCCTCCCGATTACAGAAAGGGTTGCATGCGCCCCTTCATGCACAACAAGTATAAGCACCAATGCAAGTATTCCCTCTATTAGGGGGATATTGATGCCTGGAAGGATAAGGGTTACGCCCGGGGAAGTCTGGGAAATTGTGTCCGCCCCAAAAAGCATCGAATCCACAACCGCGGAAAGCACCGTGAATCCGTAAGAGATTATTGAAAGGGTAACCATGGTGGAAAGCCCCCCGAGGTAAACTGCGGAAGTGAGGATTACCGGGCCAAGAAGGTCTGTGGAAGTGGTTACGCCCCCGCTTTCTGTCCCAAGGCTCAGGCCCAGGGAGATGGAAAGGAAGGGCAGCACCATGGGCGAAACAAAGAACAGCAGGAAAGTAAGCAGGATCATTGCAGTGGCAAGAACCTTGAGCCTTCCCTGGGGGCTGCGCTGCACCACAAAATAGCCCATTATCCCGAATGCAAGGCAGGTGCCCACATCTGCAAAGAATTTCCAGAGTTCTTCATGCTTTGCAACTTTCTTTATCATTTCTATCCCTTTGCGGGTGCGGACAAGGATGATTCCCCACTCGGACTGCACCCCTGTAATAATGGAAAGCCCTTTTGCAGAGGCAAGCAGCACAATCATGGATGCAAAGAACTTGAGGGGCGCAGAAAGGTCAGTCTCCAGGACAAAGAAAATTGCCGCAAAAGTGGCAACAACCAGGAGCGGAAGCAACAGGTGCTCTAACGGAGACTTGTTTTCCATGGGGGTTGATTTGCACCAAGATTATTAAAATACATGCCTAGAAAAATGAGAATATGGAATGCGATGTCTGTGGAAAAAAGGAAGCCTCATTCATAATTCAGGTAGAAGGCGCAAAAATGGCAGCATGCAGGGGCTGCGCGTACCACGGTAAGATACTCTTTTCGCTTGAGGAGGATGCACCCAGGAAGGAGTTCAGGGCGCAGGAAGGCAGGGGAGTGCCCAAGTCCATGCAGCTGGAAGAAGACCTTGTTGAGGATTATGGGAAGATAGTTAGGAAGGAGAGGGAATCGAGGGGCCTCAAGATTGAAGAGTTTGCAAGGCAGATAAACGAGAAGGCGAGCTATCTGGACAAGATTGAGAACCAGAGCACAAGGCCGCCAATAGAAACAGCAAAGAAGCTTGAGAAGGCGCTCGGGGTAAAAATCCTGGAAAAAATAAAGGAGAGCTCGGTGCCCTCAGACCTTACAAAATACAAAAAGAAAGAGCTCAGCCTTCTGGACATGCTTGAGATGCAGCAGAAGAAGGGGAAATAAGGATGGGCGTTGACCTTGGGGACCTTGCAATAAAGCATAAGGCCAGCATAGCGGATTTTTCAGGCAAGCCCATTGCAATAGACGGAATGAATATGCTCTACCAGTTCCTTGCCTCCATCAGGCAGGAGGACGGTACCCCACTGAAGGATTTCAAGGGAAGGGTAACCGGGCACCTTTCCGGGTTGTTCTACCGTACCGCAAAGCTTGCTTCGGAAGGAGTAAAGCTTGTTTATGTATTCGATGGAACTCCCCCTGAATTCAAGGAAAGGGAGCTTGCGGAAAGAAGGGAAGCAAAAAAGGAAGCTGCAATCAAGTGGAAAAAGGCGGTGGAGGAAGAAAAGCTGGAGGAAGCAAGGAGGTATGCCCAGGCATCCATGAAGCTAACCAGGGAGATGGTAGGGGAAAGCAAGGAGCTGCTTTCAGGGATGGGAATCCCCTGGGTGCAGGCCCCGAGCGAGGGGGAGGCAGAAGCCGCCTGGATGGTGGAAAAGGGGCTATGCTATGCATCTGCTTCACAGGACTATGATTCGCTTCTTTTTGGCTCGCCTGTGCTTGTGAGGAATCTTTCCATCACAGGGAAGAGGAAGGTCCCAAGGCAGAACAGGTATGTGAATGTGGTCCCGGAAATAATCCGGCTGGAAGAGATGCTTGGGGAGCTCGGGATTTCCAGGGAGCAGCTTATCCTTATTGGATTAATGGCAGGGACCGATTTCAATGAGGGGGTGAGGGGAGTGGGGCCAAAAACCGGGCTGAAAATAGTGAAGGAGCACACCACTTTTGAAGAAGTCAAGGAATACGTAAAGGAAAAGTACGAATACGAATTTGAGGAATACATAGACAAGGTTTACGAGTTCTTCCTCAATCCCCCGCTGGAAAAGGAGGTCAGGGAGATTAAATGGAGGGAGGCAGACCAGGAAAGGGTCCTGAAGCTGCTTGTGGAGGAGCACGATTTTTCTGGGGAAAGGGTTTCCAAAACCCTGGAAAATATGAGCGGGGTAATAAGGGAAGCGGAAAGCCAGCGCACCCTAGATAAATGGTTTTAATAATTTAGAGCCTATGCGATGCATAACCCTCCTTGCCTTGGAGGTGCGCTTTCCAACTATTTTTCCATTTTTCAAGGCTTTGAGGAGCTTGGAGGGCTCAAGCTCATCCAGCTCCAGCTCCACATAAGTCTGCCCGAATTCAAAAATAAAATGTGCATCGCTCCCTGCTCCGGAAAGCCTGCCTTCCTTTTTTGCAAATGCCTCCGCCTGCCTGTCGAACCTTGAAAGGCAGTGCGCATTAAACACTTCTATTATCTGGACTTTTTTCAGGATGCTTTCATCCTGGAGCCCCGCGCGCATGGAATCAAAGGGGTGGGGCGCATAGGAGATTGCGCCCTGTTCTTTTATCCGGTCCAGGGCTTCCTCAAAATCAATATTCTTTTCTATTTCCTCATTAAGGAAGAGCCCGATTAAATCAGCTTTCCCAAGCGGGGTGGTTACCCTGAGCTCTTCCCCGGGAATAAAATCCGTTCCCTGTTTCTCCATTGCAGGTATTGCTTTCATGGAATAATGGTCGGTTATTGCGGGGATTATCCCAAATTGCCTGGCGCGCTCTGCAAGCTGGTGCACCTTTATTGTGGCATCAAAGGAGTAGTTTGTATGCACATGGAAATCAACCTTCAACAAAGCACCCCCTTTCCTTAAGAAGATTGAATACTTCAACAAGCAGCGGCTTTCCTTCCTTTGAATCAACTTCCTTCACTACAATCTTGCCGCTGGAATAAAGGGTAAATTGCTTTCCCTTGTGGAGGAAGGAAAGGAAAACCGATGTATTTGCAGCTATTTCATGGTCCTTTGAAAGCTCTTTTTCAGCCTTATTCAGGTTAATTTTGCCCCTCGTGCGCATCTCTATAGACTTGGAAGTGGTGCAGGGGGAGAGGATTACATATTCCGGCCGGTCATCCATCTACAGTACACCCCTCACATAGATATAGGAGAGGATCAGGGCAATGATTCCGGAAATTATAGTAAGCTCAATTATCAAGTCGAATGCAAAAAGCTCGCTTACTGCAGGGATCCCGAACACTGTTGCAACTGTATTGGGAACCGAGATTATCAGGCTGAGCACCGTAAGCACAGCCATGATCTTGGTAAGCAGCTCAATGCGCTTGTTCAGCTTCCTCGTTTCAATAATGTCACATTTTGTGCGGAGCACATCGGTCTCCCTCCTTACTCCCTTTATGCGGTCCACAAGGTGGCGGGCGCGGGCAAGCAGGATATCGAATTCATAGGGGATAACATCGATGTTTACGTACTTGAACTCCTCCTCTTCTGCTTCAATGCAGAGGCGCAGGACATCCTCTGCGATATCCCTTACTTCCCTGTTGCGCTTGGAAACCTGCTCCACCTTGTCGATATCCGGGGAATCATGCAGGAGGTGGGCTTCCTTCTTTATGGAAGCAAGCTCTGAGAAATAAGAGTTGAGGGCGCTTGAAACAACCTCATAGAAAAGCAGGGTGCTTGCCTGGTATTTCTTGTGCTTGATTTTTGACAGCTTGAGCTTCTTGAATTTTACATCCGGGGGGGGTATGTATGCAATATTGAAGTTCTTTGAGAGGATGAGGATTTGGTTTGGCCTGTCTTTTTTCACGGCCGGGAGGCTGAGAATCATGTAGTTTTCATCATAATCCTCGTAAAACACGATATCGAGATTTATGAGGGAGTCCAGGTCGCTGAGAATTTTGTGCTCCTTGGCCGCCCCCTTGAACTTCTCGAAGTCGGTGAACTTCTTTATCATGGGAAATAAAACGCCCTAACATTTTTATAAGTGTTTTGGGTGGTCTTAGCTTATGCATATCCTTTTCAGCTCAAAAATAGCTGCAAGCGCAAACCCTGCAAAAATCCTTTCGGAAAACTGGTTTTCTTCAGAAGGGCCAGGGTGGAAATATGGGGAGC